>JBDSQP010000368.1:0-9004 GCA_039929755.1 Aeromicrobium sp.
CAAGCAGCCAATGTCGCCCGTGTCAGGTTGAGCCCAACCGTGTGGCCGGATGCGTCAAACGTCTTGGATTCGAGTCGGGTGAGGATCCTCAGTGTCTGCGCGTTGCCCTCGAATCCCCCACAGGAGACTGCGGCTTCGGCAAGCGCCACTTCACCGTTGTGCCCGAACGGAGGATGTCCGAGATCGTGGGCCAACGCCGCGGAGTCGACAATGTCGGGATCGCAGCCCAGAGCCTTGCCGAGCTCGCGGGCGACCTGCGCGACCTCGAGAGAATGAGTCAACCGGTTTCGTACGAAGTCATCACTGCCGGCTCCCATGACCTGTGTCTTTGCCGAGAGCCGCCGAAGCGCCGCCGAATGCACGACGCGAGCTCGATCCCGCTCAAAAGGCGTACGCCCGCTGCGCTTGTTGGGTTCATCGACGAAGCGCGCACGCGCCTCATCGCCATAGGGACTGTCCATCGCGAGCAGGCTATCGCTCACGGACGAAATGCGCTTCGTACGTTCACAAAATGACCAGCCACAAACACTGCCGAACCACAAATACGGCTCGGTCGGGCCAGTGCGCGCTGGTATCGGCTCATCTAGCATGACGAGCAGCAGATGGGACGACGAATGACAGACAACGGTCAAACCTGGAAGCAAGCGGCAATCCTCGCGGTGCGTCGAATGTCCGCAGTGACGCTCGCTGGTGCCCTACTCGGGCTCCTCGTCGGAGGCGTCGGTGGACGGTTGGCGATGAGCCTCTTGGCGAACCTCAACCCCGAAGTGTCGGGCACGCTCAGCGACGACGGGTTCGAGATGGGCCGGGTGACTATGTCCGGGACCCTCAACCTGTTCTCAGTCGGCACATTCCTCGGCATTTTCGGCGCCGTGATCTACATGCTGCTTCGGCATCTCAGGATCGGGCCGGCCTGGTTCCGCTACCTGAGTGTCAGCACAGGAGCCGGTGTCACCGTCGGTTCGATGCTCGTACACGATGGCGTTGATTTCACGCTCCTTCATCCGGTTGGGCTCGCCATAGCCCTGTTCGTCGCAATCCCCTCGCTGTATGCATTGCTCCTACAGTTGCTCGCCGAACGCTGGCTCAAGCCGGAGAGCGCCTTCATGACGACAAGCAACAAGGCGGTTTTTATCCCGGCACTGGTCTGGATACCGCTGGCACCCCTATTCCTTGCGGCCGGACTGATTTGGGCCATGGCAGAGTTCTGGCGCCGTGAGGACTCCCCCGGAATGACCCGACTTCGGCCGATCCTTCCCTGGTTGGGACGTCTCGTTCTGAGTGGAATATTCACCGCCGCGTCGATCGACCTGATCGACGACATCGCCAAATTCGCCTGACGGCTACCAGCGACCGTTACGGGGTTTGGGCTGGCATACGGGGCACCAGTAGGACGAGCGGTTCATGAACGCGTCGCGCCTTATTGGCGTCCCGCACCGATCACATGGCATGCCCTCTTGTCCGTAGGCGTTGAGGGATCGGTCGAAGTAGCCGCTCTCACCATTGACGTTGACATAGAGCGCGTCGAATGACGTGCCGCCCTGCTCAAGGGCGGAGGTCATGACCTCGTTGATATGCGTCAACAGTGTGGCCACCTCGGCCGTACGCAGATTGCGGGTATCGCGGGCGTAGTGAAGCTTCGACCGCCACAGCGCCTCGTCGGCATAGATGTTGCCGACGCCGGAGATGAGCCCCTGGTCGAGGATCGCGCGCTTGACCCCCGTCTGCCGCCTCTTGAGCCGCAACCGGAACTCCTCGGGATCGAACAAGGGGTCAAGAGGGTCGCGGGCAATGTGCGCGATCTCGGCCGGCAATTCGGCTCCTCCCCGGCTCATCAGCATGCCGCCGAAGATGCGCTGATCGACGAAGCGCAACTGCCTGCCGTCACTGAGATCCAACACGATCTTGAGGTGCTTCTCCAGAGGTGCCGAGGGTTCTTGCACAAGCATCTGGCCACTCATACCCAAATGGCAGAGCACAGCGTCGTCGTCCAGCTTCATCCAGAGGTACTTGCCGCGCCGGGCAACCCCTGTCACGGCACGGCCGGTCAGACCGGCTCCAAAATCCACAGGGCCCGCCAAGTGCCGTCGCAAGGAGCGTGGGTCGAGCGTGGTGACGCCAAGAATCGTGCGACCGACCACATGCACCGCAATGCCACGCCGTACGACTTCGACTTCAGGCAGCTCGGGCAATGGAGGGCTCAAGCACCGTCAACATCAGCCTTGATGGCCTGCCAGGCGATCTCCGCGACCTGCTGTTCGGCATCCTTCTTGGACCGGCCCCGGCCACCGTCAAAGGTCCTCGAACCCACGACAACCGAAGCGGTGAAGGTCTTGTCGTGATCGGGTCCCGTGCCGTTGAGGACATACTGCGGGACGCCGAGCGAATTGTTGGCGGTGATCTCCTGGAGCGATGTCTTCCAGTCAAGACCTGCACCGAGTTCGGCCGCCGCGGCGATGACCGGATCGAACACTCGATGGATCACCTCTGCCGCGCGTTCAATGCCGAACTGGACGTAGATCACACCGATCACGGCTTCGACCGTGTCGGAAAGTATGGATGCCTTGTCGCGCCCGCCGGTGGTTTCTTCACCGCGGCCGAGCCGCAGGTGTTCGCCAAGACCTAGGGTGCGGGCCACGACAGCCAGGGCTTTGGCGCTCACCACCGAGGCGCGCATCTTGGCGAGCTGGCCCTCGGGGAGGTCCGGGTGGTTCGTGAATAGTGCGTCAGTAACAACAAGCCCCAATACCGAGTCGCCGAGAAACTCGAGACGCTCGTTATTGGGGACTTGGCCGTTCTCGTATGCGAATGATCGGTGGGTCAACGCATGCTGAAGAAGCTCGGCATCGAGGTCGGGGACCCCAAGCACCTGCCGAAGCGAATCCATCAGGACTTAAAGGACCTGACGACGTTCGCCGCGAGCTCCGTACTGACCACATTCGGGGCATGCGCGGTGCGAAACGTTTTTGGAATCGCAAGCTGGGTTGGCGCAGTCGACAAGCACGTGAGCAGTGGCTTTCCACTGCGAACGACGGTGACGAGTGTTGCTGCGCGACATTTTCCGCTTCGGGACTGCCACGATTACTCCTTGCTTGTGTCGGACACGGGGTCCGACTCTGGTCGGTCTGTCAGTTGGTTCAGCGCGGCCCACCGGGGGTCGATCGCCTCGCCATGTGTGTGGTCTGGATCATCCGCGAGGCGCACTCCACATTCGGAGCACAATCCCGGACATTCCGGACCACACAACGGGTTGAGCGGAAGTGCAAGCACCACCGCGTCCCGTAGGACGGGTTCGAGGTCGAGCAAGTCGTCCTCTAGTTGGAATTCCTCTTCGGTGGCGTCTTCGTAGAGGTACAACTCCTGGATGTCGATGACATCGTTCTCGTCAATCGGACCCAGACATCGCACACACTCACCAGACAAGTGGACCGAAACGGTGCCTGTCGCAAGCACACCTTCCATGACAGCCTCGAGCCGGAGCTCGATGTCCATGTCACTTCCTTCGGGCACTCCGAAGATGTCAATGCCCAGATCTGCCGGTGCCCCGGCGGTGCGGGTGACCGTGCGTTCAGTGCCCGGACGACGGCCTAATTCATAGGTGTCGAAAACGAGGGGTCCTGATAGCAAGATTCCACATCCAACGAAGCGCACAACAGATCAATGACCTGCAAGCAGGCCAAAGACAATCTTAGCCTGAGTATGCCGCCCTCGGCCAATCGACCAGCGCTCCAGTGTCACAGGCCGGTGGGACGATGCCCCCATGGACGAAGGCACTGGGTTTCACGAAGGAACTGTGCTGCACGAAGGCACTGGGTTTCAAGAAGGCACTGTGCTGCACGCCGACCTCGACGCGTTCTTCGCCTCGGTCGAGCAGCGCGACAACCCTTCGCTTCGCGGCCGCCCGGTCATCGTGGGTGGCGGGGTAGTCATGGCGGCGAGCTATGAGGCCAAGGCATTCGGGATCCGCGCGGCGATGGGCGGACGACAAGCCTCGCGACTTTGTCCCGACGCGATCGTCGTTCCACCCAGGATGCACGCCTACACGCAGGCGAGCCGTGACGTGTTTGCTGTCTTTCATGACACGACGCCAATCGTCGAAGGGCTTTCGATCGACGAAGCATTCCTCGAGGTCGGCGGGCTCCATCGCATCCGCGGAGCGCCTTCGACGATCGCCGCCCAATTGCGAATTGATGTGTTCCGACGCGTCGGGTTGCCGATCTCTGTCGGGGTTGCCCGCACCAAATATCTCGCCAAGGTCGCGAGCGCCGTCTCGAAACCAAATGGACTGCTCGTCGTTCCGATCGAAGAGGAACTCAAATTTCTGCACGCGCTTCCCGTGGAGCGACTCTGGGGAGTCGGCAAGATCACGGCACAGAAGTTGCACGACGCGCGACTTCATTCGGTTGGAGCCGTCGCCGAACTCGGATTGCGCGAACTCCAGACCTTGATCGGTCGTGGGTCTGGCGGCCACCTGTACGCGCTCGCCCACAACCAGGATCCCCGCAGGGTCGAGGGTGGCCGTCGCCGTCGGTCAATGGGGGCCCAATATGCGCTCGGACGCGGCAGCCACTCGCCGGCCGAGCTCGACGTCATACTCCTGACCCTCGTCGACCGCGTCACGCGCCGCATGCGGGACGCGGGGCGCAACGGAGGCACCGTCACCATCCGCCTCAGGTTCGGCGACTTCGCTCGCTCGACGAGTTCGCACACACTCCCCCGGCCCACTGCACATACGTCGACGGTTCTCCACACGGCACGCCTGCTCCTGGCGTCACGTTGGTCTGAGATCGAGGCCCGAGGCATCACCCTGCTGGGCGTAGCCGTGAGCGGTCTCGACGACAATCCAGCGCAACTTGTCCTCCCGTTGGAGGTCACTGCGTCGTCGGAATTGGCAGGTCTCGAACTCGATGAGGCGATCGACGCGATACGCGGCAAGTTCGGCTCATCCGCACTCAAACGCGCTGTTCAGGTCGGTCGCACCGAACGACCGGAAATGCCGATACTCCCCGACTGAGAGGCCTCAGTTGCCGAAGCGTTCCTTGAGCCTGACCAGCACCGATGCGGGGACGAGCCCGGAAACATCGCCGCCATGCTTGGCGACTTCCTTGACCAGGCTTGAAGCGAGGAAGCAATACTCCGGACTCGTCGGAATGAAGAGCGTGTCGACGTCGGTGAGGCTGCCATTCATCTGCGCCATCTGAAGCTCGTAGTCGAAATCCGAGACCGCCCGAAGGCCCTTGACAATGGCGGCGATGCCGCGCTCGGTGCAGAAGTCGACAAGAAGGCCCTTGAACGTGTCGACGACGACGTTGTCGAAACGTGCCGTCTCTTCACCAAGCATCTCGAGGCGCTCGTCCATCGAGAACAGGCCGCTCTTGGACTCGTTGACAAGCACTGCAACCGTGACGCTGTCGAACAGGTTGGACGCACGCTCGATGATGTCGAGGTGGCCGTTGGTCACCGGATCGAATGAGCCCGGGCAGACGACTTTGGTCATGTCAGTGACCGTACCAAAGGATTGTGTCCCCGTACTTCTTGTCCCGAAGTCCGACGAGTGGCTCTGGCCACACGAAACGGTCACGACGTGCGCGCTCCACCACGATCACACCGTCTTCGGAAAGCCAGCCGCTGACTGCGACCAAAAGTTCGGCGAGAGCTGCCTGCTCGAAGGCGTAGGGCGGATCGAGGAAGATCACGTCATATGGTGCTGCCGGTGCGCCCTGAACGAATCGCTCAACTGGTTGGGTCTTGACCTGAGCGACATTGCAACCGAGCTCTTTGATGTTGGCCTGAATGACCTGGGCGGCACGGCGGTCGCTTTCGACCAGGTCGACACTCACTGCACCGCGGGAGGCCGCCTCGAGGCCGATTGCGCCGGAGCCGGCGAACAGGTCGAGGAACCGCAACCCATCGAGACTGCCGAATTGGGACTGCAGCGAGGAGAAAAGGGCTTCGCGGGTTCGGTCGGTCGTCGGCCTCGTGCCCTCGCCGGCCGGTGCCTGAAGGCGCCGACCTCCGTAGAGACCGGCGATGATGCGGGTCATGTGCGCTCCAGGTATTCGCCCTGATCAGTCGACTCAAGCGTACGGACCGCCTCGGCGAGGGCCGGATATCCGGCAAGTTGCGGGTCTTTCGCGACAACGGTGTCGGCGTCCTCTCGCGCTTCGAGGATCACATTCTCGTGCTTGACCACGGACAGCAGGCGCAGGCTGCTTCTGACTCCGGATTGACGCGCTCCCAGGACGTCACCTTCGCGCCGAAGCTCGACATCCATACGGCTGAGTTCGAAACCGTCGGTCGTCGAAGCCACCGCATCCAGACGTTCGCGGGAAGGAGTGATCTCCTCGCTCGTCGTCACGAGGAGGCACAGTCCGGGCTCGGTGCCACGGCCCACGCGGCCGCGCAACTGGTGAAGTTGGGACATGCCGAACCGGTCGGCGTCGATGACGACCATGACGGTTGCATTGGGCACGTCTACGCCGACCTCGACGACCGTCGTCGCGACGAGCACATCGAGGTCGTGGTTGCCGAAGCGGTTCATCGCCGCTTCTTTGTCATCGCTGCTCATACGTCCGTGCAGCATCCCTACTCGCAGGTCACTGAGGGGCCCGCCGGTGAGTTCGGCATAGAGATCGAGGAGGGATCGGGTTTCCTTGACCTCGGATCCGGCCTCCTCCTCGTCGTCAGCACCGATGCGAGAGACGACGACATAGGCCTGGCGACCCTTGCCGGCTTCTTCGCGCACACGCTCCCAGGCGCGGTCCAGCCAAGCGGGCTTCTCTGCAACGGGGATGACTGTCGTCTGAATGGGTTGGCGGCCGGCAGGGAGTTCACGAAGGGTCGAGATCTCGAGGTCACCGAACGCGGTCATGGCAACGGTTCGGGGTATTGGCGTCGCCGTCATCACGAGGATGTGCGGCTTGACTTCAGCCTTGTCGGCGAGAGCGGCGCGTTGTTCGACGCCGAAGCGGTGTTGCTCATCGACGACGACAAGCCCCAACTCGGCGAATTGGACGTGCTCCTGGATCAGGGCATGCGTGCCGACGACAATGCCGGCTTCACCCGAGGCCGCGTCGAGAAGTGAGGCGTTGCGGCCCTTGGCCCCCATGGAGCCGGTGAGCAGACGTACGCGTGTGGCACCTTCGGCTCCTTCGAGCATCCCGCCTTTGGCGAGATCGCCGAGCATCGTCGTCATGGCGCGATAGTGCTGCGAGGCGAGGACCTCGGTCGGCGCCAACATCGCGGCCTGACCACCCGCGTCGACAACCTGCAACATGGCCAGCAAGGCGACAACCGTCTTACCCGAACCCACTTCACCCTGCAGGAGTCGATGCATCGGATGTGTGCCCGACAGGTCTTGCGTGAGCTCACCAACAACCTCTCGCTGGCCCTCGGTGAGGCTGAACGGCAGTCTCTTCTCGAAGCGTTCGCGCAAACCGCCTTGTGGCAGCAGAGGTCGAGGCGTCGCTCGCTGGCCCTCCAACGCCATTCGGCGCATCGCGAAAACGGTCTGAATCACGAACGCTTCCTCGAAGCGGAACCGTGCGCGCGCGCGTTCGTAGTCCTGACGATTGCGCGGGCGATGGATCGCCTCGAGGCTCCCCCGAATGTCGAAGTAGTGGTGCTTGTCGCGGACCGATTTGGGGAGCGGATCCTCCACATCGGTCAAAGCCTCGAGACAGAGTCCGACGCAGTCCTCGATTCGCCATGACGGCAAAGCCGAGGTCGATCGGTATAGGGGTATGACGCCCCTGCCGAGACGGGTGTTCTCAGTGGGATCGTCGGATTCGTTGATCGGTTCGAAGTCCGGATGGGTGAGTTGAAGTTCGTTGCGGAACACCGTGACCTGACCGGCAAAGAGGCCCAACGTTCCGGGCGCCATCGACTTGAGTCGCCATGCTTGCTGGAAGAACGTCAGTTTGAGCTCGCCGGTGCCGTCGGACACGACGACCTCAGTACGCGTACGACGACCGCCGGGTCCGAAACTGTAGTTCTTGGCACCCTTGACCCTCGCCATGATCGTCACGTGTTGGTCAGGCACCAATTGGGACAGATCGGTGAGGGCACCGAGCTCGGCATAACGTCGCGGGTAGTGGCGGACGAGGTCTTCGACGAACTGCATTCCGAAGGCCTTGTGGAGCCCCTTTGCCGTCTTGTCGCCGAGGACATTGACGAGCTTGGTCGAGAACGTGACGGTCATCGGCTACTCGACGGCAATGAACAGCGGGTAGTTTTCCTGACCGCCTTCGTAGACGACGGTGTCGATGTCGGGCCGGATCTGAAGCAGGTGTGCGGTCAGGCGTTCGGTCAGTCCATCTTCGGCGCCCTCACCGAGGACCAGCGTCACCATCTCGGCGCCCGGCGACACGATCCGGTCGATGACTTCGATGCCCACGTCAGCGACGACCTGACCGACCACGGCGAAGTCACCGGCGACGACGCCCAGGTAGTCACCGGGTTCGCACGGGCCGACCATCGTCATACCGGGCTCGGTTGCGATGGTGATCGCACCGTGCTGTGTATGGGCGGCCGCGCTCGACATGGCGACGACGTCGTCGTCGAAGGGTTTGCCCGGGTCGTGGACGGCGAGCGCTGCGAGACCCTGGACCTGGGCGTTCGTGGGTATGACCGCGATGCGGGCCCCATCGGCACGGGCTTCCTTGGCAGCGGCTTCGAACAGTCCGACGTAGCGAGGATTGTTGGGCAGCACGATGATCTCGGCCGCACTGGCATCGCGGAGTGCAGTGGCCATGGAGGAGACGCTGATCGGGGTGGCGCGGGTGAAGCCGAGCGTCCGGGCACCGGCCTTCTGGCACAGGGCAGTCAGTCCAAGGCCGGTCGTGGCCGCGATGACGACGCGTCCCTTGCGGGACGGGGCGATGGCGCCGATCTGATCAGCGAAGTGGGTGACAGCGATGCGATAGGGCCGACCGGCGTTGATGCCGGCCTCGATGGCGGCGCCGACGTCGTCCACGTGGACGTGGACGTTCCAGAGGCCGTCGCC
>JBDSQP010000369.1:0-13842 GCA_039929755.1 Aeromicrobium sp.
AAGTTCGCCAACGGTCACGACCTCACGGCTTCGGATGTCGCCTTCTCCTTCAAGCGAATCGTCAAGATCAACGATCCCAACGGGCCGGCTTCCCTCCTCGGAGCGATGAAGTCCGTCGAGGCCAAGGACAAGTCCACAGTCGTCTTCACGCTAAGCTCGCCCAACGACCAGACGTTCCCGCAGATCCTCGTCACCTCGGCCGGTCCGATCGTCGATGAGCAGACCTATCCGGCCGACAAGATTCTCGACGACGATGCCGCCGTCAAGGCCGGCGGATTCTCCGGTCCCTACACAATCACGAAGTACACCAAGAACCAGGTCGCGCAATTCACGGCCAACGAGAGGTACGACGGCGCCTACAACAAGCCGAAGACCAAGGTCATCACGCTGCAGAGCTTCGCCGATACCAACAACATGAAGCTCGACATCCAGCACGGTGACATCGACGTCGCGTGGCGCTCACTGACCCCGACCGACATCGCGAGCCTGGGCAAGGCCAAGGGCGTCAAGGTTCACAAGGGTGCAGGTGGCGAACTTCGCTACATCGTGTTCAACCTGAAGACGATGCCCGGCAAGGACAACGCGGAGAAGCTCGCCATCCGCAAGGCCATGGCCTCTTCGATCGACCGCCAGGAAATCTCCTCTCAGGTCTACAAGGGCACCTACACGCCTGCCTACTCCGCAGTTCCACAGGGACAAGTTGGCGCGACAGAGGCATTCAAGGACAAGTACGGAGCCCAGCCCGACAAGGCCGAAGCCGAGAAGTTCCTGAAGGATGCTGGCGTCAAGACGCCGGTAGCCATCGACCTGCAATACAACACCGACCACTACGGTTCGAGCTCCGACCAGGAGTACGCCTCGGTCAAGCGCCAGCTTGAGGCAACCGGATTGTTCAAGGTCAACCTGCAGTCGACCGAGTACGTCACGTACTCCAAGGAGCGCGTCAAGGACGCCTACCCAATCTTCCAGCTCGGATGGTTCCCGGACTTCCCGGACGCTGACAACTACGTGTCACCGTTCTTCGCCGAGAACAACTTCCTCCAGTCGCACTACAACGACAAGAAGTCGAACAGCCTCGACGAGACGATGACGAAGTTGCTCGACGCCGAACGCACCGATTCGGACAAGAGTTCGCGTGCAACGACGTTGAAGGCAATCCAGGACCGCGTGGCCGATCAGGTCATCATCCTGCCGCTGTTGACAGGCGCCCAGGTTGCTGTCGGTCGGTCCAATGTCGACGGGATCGACAAGACGCTCGACCCGGCGTTCAAGTTCCGCTTCACCTCGCTTTCGAAGAGCTAGTGCTCTCCAAGAGTTAGACAGTGGTTCACCACCCGTAGGAGAGGCGGGCTCGGCTCATGCCGGGCCCGCCTCGTTACAAGAAGGCTCCGAATGTCCTCGGCAGATTTGCTCGTCCCGGTTGAACCCCCCGCGGCGCATGCCCCTCGCGGCTCTACCCGTTTGAGCCCGCTTGCCCGTTACATGCTGGTGAGACTCGCACTTGTCATACCGATGATGTGGGTTCTCATCACTTTCGTTTTCGTCCTTATGCGCGTTATCGGCGATCCCGTGACGGCAGCGCAGGGCGGACGCCTCACTGCCGCACAAATCGCCATACGCAAGCACGACGCCGGGCTCGACCGGCCGATCCTCACTCAGTACTGGGAGTACATCAGCGGCCTTCTGCACGGTGACTTCGGCAGGGCCCTGACCGACCACCGCCCGATCTCGAACATCCTTCTGGTCAACGGCGCCGCGACCCTCGAACTCGCACTCTGGGCGCTGCTCGTCGCCTTCGCCGTTGGTGTCCCGCTCGGCCGCGTCGCCGCCCGATACCGCGACCGACTGCCCGACGTCCTTCTCCGCCTTTTCGCGATCCTCGTGTATGCGGCTCCGGTTTTCTTCGTCGGATTGCTGCTCAAACTCGCGTTCTCGCCGATGGGGTGGCCTGTGGCTGGTCGTGCCGATATCACGACTGACCTCGCGCTCCAAGACGTCCACCCGCAGACCCACATCGCCATCATCGACGCCCTCGTCTCCGGCAACACCACCTACATCTTCGACGTTCTCCAGCACGCCGTGCTCCCGGCCATCACGCTCGGCCTACTGACCGGCGGTGTCTTCATCCGCCTCGTTCGCGTCAACCTGATCCAGACCATGCGGATGGACTATGTGACCGCTGCCCGGGCGCGCGGTATCCCCGAGGGGAGGGTGATGCGCAAGCACGCCTTCCGCAACGCGCTCGTCCCGGTCGTGACCGTCATGGGTATGCAAGTTGCGATCCTGCTCGCCGGTGCCGTCCTGACCGAGACCACCTTCGAGTGGAAGGGCATCGGCTACACACTCACCGAATATCTGAAAGCCAGGGACTTCCTCGCCGTGCAAGGCATCGTCACCGTCATCGCGCTCGTCGTCTGCATCGCGAGCCTGCTCATCGACTTCATAGTCGCCCTGGTCGACCCGAGAGTGAGGTTCTGATGCTTTCAGTCCTCCGCTCCAGCCACGGGCTGCAACGATTCATGCTCCTGCTCGGCTTCGTCATGGTCAGCGCGTTCATCCTCGTGGCGATCTTCGCGCCATGGATCTCGCCCTACGGCTTCAACCAAGTCAGCTCGCACGGACACACCTTCGGCACTCAGCTCGCTCCGTCGGCCGACCACTGGTTCGGCACCGACGTCAGCGGCACCGATGTGTTGTCCCGGGTCATCTGGGGCAGCCGTACTGCCGTCGAAGTCATCGTTCTCGCGGTCATCCTGTCCGGTGTCATCGGCGTCCCTCTCGGGCTGGTCTCGGGATTCATAGGCGGATGGCTCGACAAGGGCCTCGTACTCATCACGGACGCGATGTACGCCTTCCCGTCCCTGTTGCTGGCGATCGTCGTCTCGATCGGTATCGCCGGTGGCAAGAGCAGCGCGTTCGGCGGCATCATGGCCGCAGCCATCTCGATCACGGTGGTCTTCATACCGCAATACTTCCGCGTTATCCGCAACGCGACCGTCTCGGTCAAGACCGAGCCGTACGTCGACGCAGCGCGTGTGGTCGGCGTCCGCACGCCGCGCATCCTGTTCAAACACATCTTGTCCAACGTGACTCAGACACTGCCCGTGCTCGGCACTCTCAACGCATCCGAAGCCGTCCTGACGCTCGCCGGCCTTGGATTCCTAGGCTTCGGCATCGAGCCGACCTCCGCTTCGGAATGGGGCCGCGACCTGTTCAAGGCCCTGCCCGATGCCTCCAATGGCATCTGGTGGACGAGCGTCTTCCCGGGTCTGGCGATCGTCCTCGTTGTCCTCGGCGTGACCCTCGTCGGCGAGAGCCTCAACGACATCCTCAATCCGCTGTTGCGTACTCGAGGAGCCGAGACAACGTCGGCCGACGAGGAAGAAATTGCCGCCGAGCTAGAGGAAGCTGTTGCCGCTGAGAACACCGACGGCACACCGGCCGAGGTCACCGCCCTGGTCCCTCCGCCACCCACCCCCAAACGCGTTGCGTCGCTGAGCCTCACCGACCTGTCGGTGACGTTCCGAACCGATGCCGGCACGGTTCATGCCGTCAACGGCGTGAGCTTCGATGTCGCCCCGGGCGAAGTCGTTGCCGTCGTCGGCGAGTCCGGTTCGGGCAAGTCGGTCAGCTCTCGCGCCGTGCTCGGCCTGCTGCCCTCAACGGCCCACGTCGAGGGATCGGCCAGATTGCGGGAGCGCGAACTCCTTGGCCTCTCCAACAATGCCTTGCAACCCATCCGTGGCGACCAGGTCTCGATGATCTTCCAGGAGCCTTCGACCGCGCTCAATCCCGTCTACACAGTCGGCTGGCAGATTTGCGAAGGCATCCGCGCACATTCGGACATCAACAAGAAAACTCTGTCCAAAAAGGCGGCACGAGCCCGCGCCGTCGAGTTGCTCGAAATGGTCGGTCTTCCCGAGCCGGCGAAACGCGTCGACTACTACCCGCATCAGTTGTCCGGCGGCCAGAAACAGCGCGTCGTCATCGCGATGGCGATCGCTTGTGACCCCGACGTAATCATCGCCGACGAGCCCACGACGGCCCTCGACGTCACCGTCCAAGCAGCGATCCTCGAACTTCTGTTGTCACTCCGTGATCGCCTTGGCACCGCCATCGTGCTCATCACCCACAACATGGGTGTCGTCGCAGACATCGCCGACAGGGTCGTCGTCATGTACCGAGGCAAGGTCGTCGAGACGGCCGAGGCCGGTGCGCTGTTCAAGACCCCACGGCACCCCTACACAAAGCTGTTGCTCGCCGCGGTCCCGCACCTCGGCCAGGAAAACGGACCGGGCGAAGTCAACGAGAACGAGGTCGTCCTCTCGGTGGAGAACCTCGTCGTCGAGTTCCTCGGAAAGTTCGGACAACCGCCGTTCCGGGCAGTGGACGAAGTGACACTCCAGGTCCGCCGCGGCGAAGTCCTCGGCCTCGTGGGCGAATCGGGCTCGGGCAAGTCGACCGTTGGTCGTACGGCGGTCGGACTCCAGCAACCGACGACTGGACTCATACGCGTCGATGGCAAGGAGATCTCGGGCCTCAACGACCGCGAACTTCGACCGCTCCGTGCACATTTCGGTTTCGTGTTCCAGGATCCCGCGTCGTCGCTCAATCCCCGTATGTCGATCGCCCAGTGCATCGGCGAGCCGCTGCACGTACAGACCGAATTGCGCGGCGCCAAACTCGACGCCAAAGTCCGGTCATTGCTCGAGAGCGTGGAGTTGCCGGCGGCGTATGCCGAACGGTTCCCGCACGAGCTCTCCGGCGGTCAGCGCCAACGTGTCAGCCTGGCGCGTGCCCTCTCGCTAGACCCCGATCTGCTGATCGCGGACGAACCCACGTCGGCCCTCGACGTGTCTGTGCAGGCGCGCGTGCTGGAGTTGTTCAAAGAACTCCAGCAACGCCTGCAGTTCGCCTGCCTCTTCATCAGTCATGACCTGGCTGTCGTGGACTCCCTTGCCAACCGTGTCGCGGTCATGCAGAACGGCAAACTCGTCGAGATCGGTGGACGCGAGCAGGTGTTGGGAAGCCCGAAGGACGACTACACGAAACGGCTCATTGCCGCTGTGCCCGTACCAGATCCGGAAGAGCAGCGTCGCCGCCGCGCCGCGCGCGGTCATCTGCTGACCGACATCTCCTAGGTCACTTGGCCCGGTGATCTAAATGGCTCTGCGCCCTATTTGTACTTGTACAGGTAGGTCACTGTGCCATCGAGTTTCATCGACACGTAGCCGAGGTCACTGAATTCGTTCGAGACGTAGACCGACATACCCGGCCCGTTGTCTCGTTCGTCGAACACGAGGTACGTCGTCGTCACGTCTTTGACGTTGAGTTCGGTCTGGGATTTTTTGACCCACCCGATCAGGGCTGAAATATCGACCTTGTCCAGGTCGATCAACGGGTCATCCTCGCTGCGGTTGCCATTGATGATCGACTTGTCGAAGCCAGTGCGGAACGACCAATCCTGCGTATGCCGAAGGTTGCCCTTGATGGGGAGCGTGAACGACGCGTATTCCGGATAGATCACAGCACGCGACACGAGGGTGGAGCCGAACTTCTTCCTCACAGCGGTGATGAGGTCGGTCAAGCCCTCCTCAGTCAGGAGTTTTCCGTCCTTGGCCGAGTCCTTCGCCGGCGGAAACGGGTTCGAAACCGAGGGGGACGAAATGCCATCGAAAGCCGCCTTCACCGCCGAGACGAGCCCTCCTGTCATGAGAACGACAAGAGCAATCACGGCGACCATGATCAACGGTTTGCGAATATTGGTCGGAGTGATTTCGGAAATGACCGAGGGCGAATGGATGGCCATGCCCGGGCGAAGGTCCGAGACCAAGGTCTGGAGTTCGTCGACCGTGGTCGCCTGCAGAGCCTTTTGGGTGCGCAACTCGCGCTCGGCATCGTTGAGTTGGCCCTTGGCGTAGGCGTCCTCGATCGTCTCGACCGCCTTGTCGCGATCCTGATCCGTCGCACGTACACCCGCCATGGCGAAATGCTAGCGACTGACGAGCGGTTGCGCGCGCGAATGCTGTCGGAGCGCTGGCCTATCGTCGACCCATGAGCTCAGAATTGATTGCCCGTTTCAACGTCGTCGGCTGGGACCCTCGTGAACTCCATGGCCTCGATGGCGATTGGGTCAGCGGCGTCACCATGACGAAGGTGTTCACCGAGGGAATCACCGGCGACAGCATTGCCCTGTTCGTCGCGTCGGGGACCGAGGGGCAGCGGTCCTACTTCGCTGCAGAGCGGATCACCGGTGCCCTCCACGACGGTCGTGCCGGCAGCTTCACGGTTCACCACGGCGGCCTCGAGTCCGACGAATCCACCTGGTTCGGTCACATCATTCCTGCCAGCGGCACCAATGACTTCAGCGACTTCGCAGGATCAGCGCACATCCAACATGATGCCGATGGCGCTTACTTCGTCATCAAGCTCAATGTGATTGAACCCACCACCTAGGCCGCACGCTTACAACTCGACGACCGAGCGCAATACCTCGCCGCGGTGCATCCTGTCGAAGGCCCCTTCGACGTCTTCGATGCCTATGCGCTCGGTGATGAAGGCGTCGAGGTCGAGCCGTCCCTGTTGATAGAGGTCGACAAGCATCGGTATGTCACGGCTCGGCAAGCAATCGCCGTACCAGCTGGACTTGAGCGACCCACCTCGGGAGAAGAAGTCGAGGAGCGGCATCTCGAGGGTCATATCGGGCGTCGGCACGCCGACGAGGACGACCGTGCCGGCGAGGTCCCGCGCATAGAAGGCCTGCTTCCACGTTTCGGGCCGACCGACCGCGTCGATGACGACGTCGGCGCCAAAACCACCGGTCAGTGACCTGATCGCCTCGACGACGTCAATGTCTGCGGCGTTGACAGTATGGGTGGCGCCGATGCCAGTGGCCCACTCGAGTTTGCGGGCATCCACGTCGACGGCAATGATCCTTGCCGCGTTGGCTAGCTTCGCCCCGGCGATCGCGGCGTTCCCCACGCCGCCGCAACCGATCACAGCGACCGTGTCACCCCGCCCAACGTTGCCGGTGTTGATCGCGGCACCCAGACCGGCCATCACGCCGCACCCCAACAGGCCGACAGCCGCCGCAGAGGCCGCGGGATCAACCTTGGTGCACTGGCCGGCGGCGACAAGGGTCTTCTCGGCGAAGGCGCAGATGCCAAGGGCTGGCGACAACTCCGTGCCGTCCTCAAGCTTCATCTTCTGCTTCGCGTTGTGGGTGTTGAAGCAGTACCAGGGTCGGCCGCGCAGGCAAGCTCGACACTGGCCGCATACGGCGCGCCAGTTGAGCACGACGAAGTCGCCGACCGCCACCTCAGTGACGCCTTCGCCAATGGTCTCGACCGTACCGGCGGCCTCATGGCCCAGCAGGAACGGGAACTCGTCGTTGATGCCACCCTCGCGGTAGTGCAGATCCGTATGACATACGCCGCAGGTCTCGATGTCGACGACCACTTCGCCCGGGCCTGGGTCCGCGATGATGATGCTTTCGACGGTCACGGGTTGTCCTTTTGCCCGGGCGACGACGCCCCGTACGGTCTGCGGCATAACTGCTCCTCGAGTGGTTGAGTCCGAGGCTAACTCTTCCGTTGGCCGACTGCTTCACCTAGACTGTCTAGGTATGGGAAGTAGTCAACTCACCGGGAACCTCGATCTCCTTCTGTTGGCCGTCCTGACCGAAGGTGAAGCTCATGGCTACGCAGTCATCAATCGCGTACGAGAACAAAGTGACGGCGAATTCGACTTGGCCGAGGGCACTGTCTACCCGGCTCTCCACAGGCTCGAAGCCGACGGATTGCTCAGCAGCAGATGGCAAAAGGACTCCGGCAGGCGTCGACGCACCTACTCGTTGACGGCACCCGGCAGGGTTGCCCTGGCGACCAAGCGGCACGAATGGCATCGATTCACCATTGGAGTGCATTCGGTGATCGGAGCGACGACATGAGCGCGATCGATGAGTACCTCGACCGACTGTTGGCCGACCTTCACGGCTCACCGAAGACAGTTCGCCGCATCCTGACCGAGGCTGAGAACCACCTTCGCGAGAAGGCTGAGGCTCTGGAAAGAGAGGGGTCGACGCCCGAAGACGCCGAATGCGAAGCTGTTTCTCAATTCGGTTCTGCCGAAATGGTGGCGCGCGCGTTCGGCCGCATCGGCGTCAAAGACTTCGTCCACCCCGGGCTCGTTCTGGGCGCGGTCGGATTCCTGGCCATCGCCCTAAGTGGCTTGCTAGCAGAAGCCATGGGTCGGATCTGGGGTGCGGGATTCGTCGCCGGTGACCTTCCCGGCACCACCTATACGCCCGCACGCTGCTCAGAGTTCACCGAATACTTTCCGGGCCGCTCATGTCTCGAAGCTGCGGCGATGCACCACTGGGGAGAGGTAGTTCAATATCGTGTCGCCGCAGCGGTCCTCGGCCTTGCCTGCCTGGCCGCCCTTCGATTTGTGCGCCGACGCACCTACCTGCCGGCGACGTTCGTCCCGATCGCGGGAGCCGCCCTGTTCGGTCTGGCCGCGATCGTCCTCCTTGGCGATGCCCTCAACTCGGCGACCCAGGGTGGGAATGGGATCGGCGCCTCACTCAGTGCTGGCATCATTGCCGCTTTTGCGGCGGGCCACTACACATTCTCAACGTGGCGCGCGGTACGCCGCCCTCTTGTGTCCCGCTGACTCAGAGGGACAGGATGTTGCCGGTTCGCGGATCCGATAACCCCGACTGGACCTCGAGCCATACGCGTTGAAGGGCCTCGGGTCCTTCGCTCACCACGACGTCGACCCAGCCCTCCACGGATTGCGCAAAAGCTTGCCAGGCCTCGGCGAACCTGGCCTCCAACCCGTCCTTGCCCCAGTCACTGATGCGTTTGCGCATCTGATCAGGAGCGAAGAACATCGTAGGACCAGTTTCGGCGATCGTTCGGGCCGCCTTCGCCTGCTGCTGGGTGACACCGACGACGACTTCGTGAACGAGCGCATCCCTCAGATGTACGCGCAGCGCAGCTGTCAGCTCGCCATCGCCCAGGAAGTCCCCATAGAGCGTCGGAATGTCGGCCGGCAACTGGCCGATCTGGTCGTACGTCAGCACACGGTCGTAGCAACCGAGGCTCTTGGTGAATTCCACGTTGCGCGCCGAGGTGAGCCCTACGACACTGCGTCCTTGTCGATGCAATTCGAAGGCGGTTCCATAGGCGGTCTTGCTCGATGCCGAAGTGAGAACCGTCACTGGTGCGCCGAAACAGTCGTTGTCATCGAGCCAATCGGCGAACATGTAGGAGGTCCAGAACAGGGGTCGATACAGCACCAGCAGATCTTCGCGATCTGCCTCGTATGCGGCATCGCCCGTCGTCAGGGCATAGGCGTTGTAGGGCGAGGGCAAGGTCGCACGGTGTTCTCTGGCGTCGCGGAAGCCTTGTTCATCGATGCGATCCGGCTGCACGATCAGGTGGCTCGCCGAGGGCAAGTAGCCGTACAGCCGGTCACCGACAGCGACACCGTCAACCGCCGATTCCTCGACCTCGGCAAACCCCCAGAGAGGCACAACGCCACGTCCGGACTCGGTCGGGAAGAATTCCCAGTAGCGAAACGATTCGCCGAGGACGGCATACGTGACGTTGTTGGCCGTGACTCCGACGCGATCGATTCTCAATTTCGCCTCGCCCGGTTCGAGCTTCCGCACGGCCGCGTCGACCAGGTGGCTCTTGGAGATATCGGACTTTTCAAACTCAAGGGTCCACGTGGAACGGGCGGTCTGTTCATCGGCCATAGCTCACCGTATCCGGTTTCGATCTGGTCCGATTTAGCCCATTACCTCGGCATATGTGGCGGGCCAGTCTTAGAGGGGGCCATTTGTCAGGAGCAGTCATCGTTTCGTCAGCATTCGCACTGAATCGGTGCCGACCTACGTTGACGGCGGCATCTCAGTGACAGACGACTCATCGAGCTAGCGGCTCTTTAGGGTCACCTGCTGCACCCCGACCACGGGACCCACGCTCACACCGAACCGCTGACCGACCTTCTCAAGCGAGCGCCGGTAGTGCTCGCGCTGACGCTTGTGACGGGCCACGAACTTCAACTGACCGACCAGCCGACGTGGCGGCGGGTACCACCGGTCGAAGTCGAGCCCCAAACCCTGGAAGACCTTCGCGGGGAGATGGTCGAAGGCAAGCCCGATGTTGTACTGGCTGAGAGCTAGCGAACTTGCGACGGCTGCGGGCGTCGATTGGCGCAGCATCGCGTTGCCGTCGGCCTGATAGAGCGGAACCTCGGTGATCTTGCCCGTGAACAACAGATGGGCCAGGAAATAGCCGGCGAACGCGCTGAAGCCGAACATCACCGAGGTGCCGATCGTCACTACGCGCCCACTTGGCGAGACATACGGAACGTTGACTATGCGTTCACGATAGGTGAAGTGGCTCGTGCAGTTGACGATCCAACTCCCCGGTGCAATATCGATCGGACTTCCCTTGCGCACGTGGATCTGCACGCCTCGGCCGTCATCGGTTGCGTCGACCGCATCGACATCGACCGCATCGACGAAGTGGTCCATGACGACCTGGCCCAGACCGCCACGGATCCGCTCGGACTCCGCCTCCGACAACGTACCCAGGAAGAAGTGCTCGGCTTTCGGGATGGCGCCCGTGCCATAGGTGTCCCGCACCCAATTGAACACCTCGTGTTCGTTGGTGCCGTCAAATCGGTCGGCCATCTTGGTGATGACGTAGTTCGGCCGGGTGCCTCGCCACCAGCGACTGGCGCCGGCGGGGTAGAAGCGGTCGCGGCTGAGGAAGAAGGTCCCCGTACCGGCCACCAGGTTGACTTCCCGCCCCGGCTGTTGAGTGATCAGCGCATGCACCGTGTCCATGCCGGTCTTGCCACTTCCGATGACCCAGACGGGGGCGTTGTCACCGGCGATCTCGCCTGAGCGCATATCGCAGGTCTCCGGCGCGACAGAACGTACCTGGGAACTCGAGAGCGTCAGTGGCTTGAGCGCTTCGACTTCGAGGGCCACCGCGTTGATCACCCGGTCGGCGGTGACCGTCACGAGGCTCCCGTCGGCCAGCCGGCACGTCACCCGCACGGCATCGCCGGTCTCCTCGATGTCCTCCATTTCGTGGCCGAGAAGCTCTGTCACGTCGACGCCCTTCTTGGCCTCGTTGACGCAGTGCCGGAAGTGGTCGAGGACCTCGGTCTTCGAGGCCAGATGAGACGGCTCCTTGCCAAAGGTCCACTTGACGTCACCAGTGGTGAAGAACGGATGGGGCTGGTGCAAGCGAACGTAGTCGTACGTATCCACCCACATGCCGCCGACCCTGTCCCTTCGATCAATCAGAACGATCCGCTGGTCGGACTCGAGGTACTGACTCGCGACGTACAGGGCGTTGAGGCCACCGATTCCGGCGCCGACGATACACAGGTCGTAGTGCTTCGGCTGGTTCTGAGGGTCGGACACGTCGCACTCCTCTCACATTCGCCCGAGTATATTTCTCGAGACTTCACCGGGCAATGGCCCAAAAGGGGGTTCGCTGCGAACAGCGCTGAGAGTCAGAGCAACGAGTTGGGCACGAAGACCGGTCGCTTGTCGACCGCCTCGGCGGTCGGGCGTACGAACTCGAACCCTGCGGTGAGTACGAGCGATGATCCGGCAATGCCGAGGTCAACGAGAGCTTCCGCGCATCCCTGATGAAGCGGTGGGGAGTGGAAGGCATTGCGCTGGACGTCTTCCGCGGTCCCGACAAACGCAATCGGGCGCCCCAGCGACCGACCGCAACCGGCACAGACACGGCTGAGGGCGCATTGCGTCACCTTTCGCGGGTCCAGACCGCCGCCCGGCCAGGCAAACGGCGGCGAGGTCAGGCCCATCGCATCGCTTCCATCAAGAGGCCGAGCGCGACCAACCACCCAGCTCTGTTCGCCGGATCTGCCGCTCCTCCTCAGCCTTGCGCCGATGCTCGATTGTGACGTCGACACCGGTCGGAGGTCTATCATCCTTGGTCATCCGGTTCGGTAACGAGAGCTTCATGACGGTCCGAAGGACCTGCCCGTATTGCCGCTGCAGTGGTCCCGAGCTGTAGGGGATGCCGTACTTGTCGCAGAGTGCCTTGACCCTCGGAGCGATCTCCGCGTACCGATTACTTGGCAGGTCCGGGAATAGATGGTGCTCGATCTGGTAGCTCAGGTTTCCGCTCATCACATGGAAGAGCGGCCCTCCCTCGATGTTCGCCGTGCCAAAGATCTGGCGCAGGTACCACTCGGCGCGGGTCTCGTCCTCGAGCTCTTCCTCGGTGAAGTGCAAAGCTCCGTCGGGGAAATGACCGCAGAAGATGATCAGGTAGGACCAGACGTTGCGCATCAGGTTGGCGGTCGCGTTGGCCTTGATCGTCGACTTCCACTCCTTGCCGCTCAGCGCGGGGTAGAGGAGGTAGTCCTTGAAAATCTGGTTGCGGCCCTTCTTCGCAATTTGCTTGAGCTGCCGCTTCATCTCCACCGGGTCCTTCTCACCCTTGCGGATTGCCTCGAGATCGAGGTCGTGCAGCGCGACTCCCCACTGGAAGAGGGCAGCAAGGAGCGCGTTGTAGACCGGCTGACCCAAGGCCGCCGGCGTCCACTTCTGCTCACGCGCCATCCGGAGCACGCCATAGCCAATGTCGTTGTCGACACCGAGGACGTTGGTGAATTGGTGGTGGATGTAGTTGTGGCTGTGCTTCCACTGCTCGGCCGGTTGGCCCGTGTCCCACTCCCAGGTCGACGAGTGGATTTCCGGATCGTTCATCCAGTCCCACTGTCCGTGCATGACGTTGTGGCCGATCTCCATGTTCTCCAGGATCTTGGCAAAACCCAGAGTCGCGGCACTCGCGGCCAGCACCGGCCTACGGGCTTTGGGGAACGGAGAGCTCACAATCATCCCGATCCGGGCGCCTGCTGCCATCCACCGCTGGGTGGTGATCACGCGGTTGATGTATGCAGCATCCTTCGCACCTCGGAACTCTTCGATCTCGGACCTGATCGCATCGAACTCGCGCCCGAGCTGCTCGACCTCGTCATTGGTCAGGTGCGCGTACTCAGCAACATCAGCGATTGCCATATGTTCTCCTTGCTGGATCTTCGAGTGGTGGAGGTGTCAGAGGTTCAGGACGCAAGGGCCGACCGCGACGGTCACGCAGGTCTGCACCTGCTCGTTGGGCTGGTCGTAATCGGCGCCGTTGCGCAGGTCGCGCACGGTGCCGGAAATCTTTGTAACGGTGCAGGTGTGGCAGATGCCGACCCGGCAGCCGTACGGCATCCCGACCCCTGCCTTCTCACCGGCTTCGAGGACCGTGGTGGCGCCGTCGGCCTCAATCTCCTTGCCGGAGTTCTGGAACGAAATCGTGCCGCCCTCGCCACCATCACCCGTGACGGCGAGCGAGAATCGTTCCAGGTGCAGAGAGTCACTTATCCCGGCGGTCTGCCAGTGCTGCTCGACGGCGTCCAGCATCGGCGCTGGCCCGCAGGCCCACGTCTCTCGCTCGCGCCAGTCCGGGACTAGTTGGTCGAGACCCGACCAGTTGAAGATCCCGTCGGTGTCGGTGTGCTGCTCGTGCAGCACCAGGCCGGAGTGACGCTCGTGCATCTCCAACAGCTCCGAGCGGAAGATCATGCGTTCCGGAGTCGTCGAGGAGTAGTGAAGCGCGACATCGCCCATCGTGTTGCGGCGATCGAGCGTCCGAAGCATCGACATCACGGGGGTGATGCCGCTTCCACCGACCAGGAACAAGGTCTTGGCCGGCGGCGGATCAGGGAGAACGAAGTCTCCGGCCGGTGTCGCGAGCCGAACAATCGTCCCGGGCTTGAGGCCGCGGACGAGAT
>JBDSQP010000370.1:0-4329 GCA_039929755.1 Aeromicrobium sp.
CCACTCCCCCGTACGGCGGGGGATGAGGCCGCCGGTTCGCACTGACGTGCCAAGACTCTTGGGCACGTAGACGTTGGGACGGGGCTTCTCGATGGCCGACAGGATCCCTTCCGCGACCGCCTCGGGGGTGACCGGCTTGGCCGGACCCTTGTTGGCCTTGAACCCGGCCGCGAGCTCGGTGTGGACCATCGCCGGATGAACCACGCTGATATCGATCGGCGTCTTGTCGGCCTTGAACTCGATGTGGAGCGAGTTGGAGAACCCGCTGACCGCATGCTTGCTCGCGCAGTAGGTCGACGCGCCAGCGATCGGGATGCGGCCTGCGGCGCTGGAGACATTGACGATGTGCCCACCGGTCCCCCGCGCCTTCATGCGGGAGACCATCTCCTTGGTCGCATAGATGACCGCCATCAGGTTGAGCCCGATGATGTCGTGGGTCGTGCGGTCGGACTCATTCTCGATCCGGTTGAGCGGCATGATCCCGGCGTTGTTGATCAACGCGTGGATGGGTCCGAGCTCGGTCTCGACTTCGTCTAGGAAGTGCTTGAACGCGGCGCGATCCGTCACGTCGACCACCTTGCCGAAGACGCCGAGCGCGTTGCTCGTCGCCTTTACGGTGGTGTCGTCCAGGTCGCAAATGGCCACGGTCGCGCCGACGCTCGTGAGCAGCTTCGCCGATGCGGCACCGATCCCACGTCCGCCGCCGGTGATGACTATGACCTTGCCAGTCAGATCGCGCTTCACGGAGCCACCGCCATCCAGTCGGCGAACCCGGTCGGGTCGTGACGACCCAGGCTGGCGTGCTCGAAGAGCCCCCAACCGACCTGTCCGTTGCACGAGGCACGAGCGGAGTGATCGATCACGCCCCAAGGGATGCGGCCGACGACGTCCGGGTCGGTGAAGTCATAGGTCGCTGCACTCATCCAGTCCTTGCCCTTCCAGAGGCCATGGGTCCATTCGGGGTCTCCGCCGTAGCCACAACCCACATGCAATGCCACGAACGACAGAGGCTCAACCTCGATCAGGAGCGGAGCGCCCTGCGGGGTTGTCAGGTGGATACGGGCGCCGATGGGCATACGTG
Organism: Aeromicrobium sp.; assembly: GCA_039929755.1. Classification (GTDB taxonomy): domain Bacteria; phylum Actinomycetota; class Actinomycetes; order Propionibacteriales; family Nocardioidaceae; genus JACMOZ01. The sequence continues at coordinate 1,082 of JBDSQP010000370.1, forward strand.
AACCCGATTCGTAGTCGATCTCGATCCGGGGCCAGCCCAGTTGTTCGACCCGGCCGTCCGGGAAAACACGCACGGCGTCGTTGAGGGTGCGGTAGCCATCCGGCGTCTCCTGGATGATGACGATCACGGCGAAATCGTCGAACTGCAGCGGAACATACAGCCACCAGAACCCGTCGAGCGGCTCCTCGGCGGAACGTCCCGGTGTCTCGGGTTCACCGCTCGGCCGGATCCCCCAGGAGCGGTCGCGGGTGCCGGTCCAGTCGCGTACGTCGTATGTGTTGCCGTCGGCCTGCAACGACCCGGTCCAGGTGCCGACCTGGGCAAATCGCTGGGCGTCTAGGGTGGGCCGATTGCCCGTGAGCATCAGGTGGCGTTGCTCGAGCACTGCGGGGAATGACCCCGTCCAGGTCAGGTCGAATCCGACATGCTCGTGGTCGCAGGTCAGTCGCAGCGACTGCAGCGGCTCAAGTACCTCGACTCGGAGCGGCCCGACCTGCTGCTCGAGGGACCTGGCGTCAAGGGCGTCGGAGAGCCGTAGGGAGAACTGTCGGTCCTTGACACGGACCGTCGCGAACGCATCGCGTACGCCCAGATTCGGATAGGTGCCGACCCCCGCGATCAGGAACACCTCTCCCAGCTTGTCGTGTGCGTTGAGGTAGCAGCGGTCGTAGAAGTTCCTGTCGCTGCTGGCCACCCGGGCCATCGGCAACGGCGCCTGGTGGATCGGGAACTCGTCGAGCTCGCTCGGCATCAGTCCCATGTGTAGGTTCCGTCCAGGAGTTGTTTGAGTGCGGAGGAATGCATGACGTAGTCGTTCGGGTCGTCCGGCACTTGCTCTTCGCCGAAGTGGATCATTCGGCGCTTCACGCGACTCATCACGACAGCGTGGCGGAGCGCGGCGTAGACGATGTACCAGTCGAAGTCTCGGACCGTATGCCCGCTGAGCGACTCGTACGTCTCGACCACGTCATCGCGGCGGCAGAAGTCCGGGATGCCCGGCATCTCGAACACCGTGGCAATGTCCTGAAAGAAGCGATGCAGGAAGACGACCCAGGCCAGGTCGACTTCGCGCGGTGCGATTGCCGCCATCTCCCAGTCAAGCACGGCGATCGGCGTGAACTGGTCATAGATGATGTTGCCGGGTCGCGAGTCGCCCCAACTTAGGACACCCGGGCCGGGGTCAGTGGGCCAGTTGGCCTCGAGCCAGTCGAAGGCCTGCTCGATGACCGGGATGCGCAGGCCATCGTCTGCTCGGGTCCACTCGTAGTACGCGCGTTGCGCGTCGACGTGTACGCGCAGCGAGTCGCCTTCTGGTGCCAGCGTCGAGAAAACAGTGGCTGCGTCCGGAATCTGGTGGAGGCCTGCAAGGACCGCGACGGTCCCATCCTGAAGCTCTCGACGCTCGGCAGGCGTGGCGTCATACAGCCAGCCGCCGAAGACGTAGGGCGGGTTGTCGGTCGGCGTGCGCCCGACGACGGCTTCCATGACTCCGAACGGGGTACCCACAACGTCCCCCGCCCTCTCGACGCCGACGATCGGCGGGACCGGGACGTCGCTGTGTTCGGCAACGAGGGACATCACCTCGAACTGCTGGACGATGTCGTAGGACGGGAACACCGGGAACGATTTGTCATCTGGGGGCATCCGCACGGCGAGCGAACGCGAGTTCGCGTTGAACAGCAGAGTGACGCTCGACATTCCGGCTCCCGTCGGAGCGTGCAGGTCGGAGATGGTCACGGGTCCGGCGGCGGGCGACACGGTCTCGAGCCAGATGGCGATCGACCCGGCAAGTGCCGCCGGGTCGCGCTCATGCGTGGTCATCTTCGTTTCTGCGTGTACGTCGTGGTCTGCCGACGGCATCAAGCCTCCTGGAAAATAGCGTCCTAGGACGGTAGTAGATCAGTTCCGCAACGTACGGTCAAGCATTCGCCCCTCCGAAACGTGCGGCAGTCGGCCCGCCCTACGATGTCCTCATGCGAGTCACCGTGCTGGCCGGGGGTTATGGCGGCTCCAAGTTCATCACCGGAGTTCGCTCCGCGATCGGTCCCGACGACGACATCCGAGTCATCGCCAACACCGCTGACGACCTCTGGATCTTCGGCGTGCGGGTCAGCCCCGATCTCGACACGATCATGTACACACTCGGCGACGGCATCGATCCCGAGCGCGGTTGGGGACGGACCGACGAGACATGGAACGCCAAGGATGAGCTCGCGGCGTACGGCGAGTCCCAGGCCTGGTTCGGCCTTGGAGACCGCGACCTGGCCACGCACCTCCTACGCACATCACGCCTGCGAGACGGCCGCAGACTCACCGAAGTGACCGCGGAGCTCTGCGAGAGATGGCAACCTGGCGTGACACTGCTTCCGATGACCGACGACGAGGTCGAGACACACATCGCGACGACCGTCGACGGCCACGACGTGGTCATCCATTTCCAGGAGTTCTGGATCAGGCATCGGGCCGCCGTTCCGGTGCGCGGAGTCGAGTTGCACGGCATCGAGGCCGCGAGCCCTACGCCTGAGGTTCTCGCGGCTATCGCAGACGCTGACATCGTGCTGCTGGCACCGTCGAATCCGATCGTCTCGATCGGGCCAATCGTTTCCGTCCCGGGGATGCGCGAAGCACTGGCGGCGGCTCGCGCGCCGATCGTCGGGGTCTCACCCATCATCGGCGGTGCTGCTGTCCGCGGCATGGCCGATCAGCTCCTCGACGGCCTCGGCATCGAGACCAGCGCTTCGGGAGTCGCTCGTCATCTCGGCGCCCGATCCGACGGTGGCGTCCTCGACGGCTGGCTCGTGGACACTCAAGATGCCGACGAGGTCGACACAATCGAGGCCGCGGGCATTGCTGCGCGAAGCGTTCCGCTTTTTATGAATGATGCAGTGACGACACGGCAACTCGCCATCGACGCGATGGCTCTGGCGACTGAATTGGGCGTTCGTCGGTGACGATCACGCTGGAGCCGATCGAAGGCATTGGCGAAATCCTCCCCGGCGACGACATCGCCACATTGATCGTCGAACGTGCGGAACTGCGCGACGGCGACGTCGTGGTGATCACCAGCAAGATCATCAGCAAGGCCGAGGGCCGGGTCGTGGTCGGCGACCGCGACCAGGCCATCCGCGAGGAGACCGTCCGTCTGGTCGCCCGCCGCGGCCTGACCAGCATCGTGGAGAACCACCTCGGCCTGGTGATGGCTGCGGCCGGCATCGACGCCTCGAACGTGCAGCCCGGCATGCTCGTGC
>JBDSQP010000371.1:0-4116 GCA_039929755.1 Aeromicrobium sp.
CGCAATCGTGTCCTCACCCTTACGGCGTACGCGCGAGACTGCAGCTTTCGTCGGCCGTGAACTCGGACTCGACGTCGACCTCGAGGCGGGCATCGCTGAGGCCGCTTTCGGTGATTGGGACGGTTACAGCTTCACCGAAATCATGGAACGCTGGCCCGGCGAGATCGAGGCTTGGCTTGCCGATACCTCGATTGCGCCTCCCGGCGGCGAGACCTTCGATTCGGTCTACGAGCGCGTTGTCGGTGCCCGGGATCGTCTGCTGCGCGACTACGCCGGCAAGACGATCGTCGCTGTCAGCCACGTGACGCCGATCAAGATGATGATTCGGCTCGCCCTGGATGCCCCGATGCACGCGATCTACCGGATGGAGTTGGCGCCGGCGTCGATCACCACGATCCAGTGGTGGCCGGACGGTACGCCGTCCCTGCGCAACTTCTCCCTGGTTCCCGACTAACCCCCGAGATTTGGCGGAAAGAGCACCACAATTCGTGCAAGCTTGGTGCAGGACCGGCCAAATCTCGGCGGAGGGGGCAGTTAGACCTCGTCGACGACGATGTCGAGACGGTTGCCCTGCCGTTCGACGGTCCAGCCGAGATCGCCGAGCACTGTTTCGAGTTCGTCCGCGGTCGCAGGGTTTGCGTCGGTCTCCAGCAAAGCCCTGACGATTCGACCCTTCGTCGCCTTGTTGAAGTGGCTGACGACTTTGCGTGTGCCGTTGTGTTCGTGGAGGACCCGCATTGTCGCGGTTCGTTCGGCGAGGTCGCCGGTCGGCTTGTGCAGGTTGACGTACATACCGGAACGAAGGTCGATCAGCAATCTGTCGCCGACGAGTTCGGTCAGCACCGGACCGAGCTTCTTTCGCCAGATCCCGGCAACGGGGCCGAGCCGGGGGAGCGACACGTCCCCGGACAATCGGTACGCCGGTATGTGGTCCGCGGGCCGGACCAGCCCGAACAGTGCGCTGACAATGGCAACTGATTCGTCGGCCCGTTTTCGCGCCTTGTCATCGAGGGTGGCGAAGTCGAGGGACGCATACAGGACGCCCGTGTAGACCTCATCCGCTCGGGCGGTCGGTTCGTTGCGGAGATTGGCATTTCTGGGTAGGGCGTCGGCCTGGGTCTTGCCGAGGCCGAGCCGATCCATTGCACGTTTGGCGTTGCCGCCACTGACCGCGATGAGGCTTGTCAGGATGCGTTCCCGTGTCGGATTCAATGTGTTCAGGTCGAGGGAATCCAGGTCGAGCGGACCGCCCGATGCCGGAGCAGTTTTGCCTTCGGACGGCGGTAGCAGGATCAGCACGAGATGACCCTATCCGTCACCAGATGAGGGAGGTCCAGCCCCATAGGACGACTGTGCAGAGGACGACGATGATCGGGGTCGTGGCGAATCCCAATGCGTGGAATCCGCGAAGTGACGAGAGTTCGCGGCCACCGGATTGGCGCCAAAGGAGGTTTGCCAGTGAGCCGATGATTGTCAGGTTGGCGCCGACGTTGACGCCGATGAGAAGCGCCAGCACAGCGACTGGGCCGACGGCGGTCGCGGCGGGCAACAGCAGAAGGGTCGCCGGCAGGTTGTTGAACAGGTTCGCGGCGACCATGGCCAGGAGCGCGATGGCAATGAGCGACCAGAATCCCCTGCCTGCGGGCAAAAAGTCGTCGAACCATTCGCCGACAAAGGTTGACCCGAGGTAGGACACCGCAAGAGCCCAGACGAAGACGAACGCGGTGAACGGAAGATTCGCAGCCGCAAGAAGGTCTTGCCATGTCGTGTTTCCGCGTATGAGGGCATACACGCCCAACAGGATCGCGCCGGCCGCCGCCGGAATGGCCGGTGTCGTGCCGCCGGCCATACCGAGCAGGACCACGATCACCACGGCCAGCGGAAACAGCGGCACGGCCGTCAGGGGAGTGGCGGGCGCCTCGTACGTTTGGCGCAACTCATCGCGGAACCACCATTTCAGGGCCACATATTCGGCGGCGATCGCGAATAGCCACACGGGGAGCATCGCCTGGGTGAAGCCGACGAAGGTCAGGCCAGTACCCGTGAATGCGAGCAGGTTTGTGAGGTTTGAGACAGGCAGCAGTGTGGAAGCCGAGTTGGACAGACGCACCGAGGCGTACGCGTGAGAACGATAGGGATGGGCGGCGGAAGCAGCGATGAGAACAGGTGTCAGCAGGACCACCGTCGCATCCAGACTGAGTACAGCGGTGACGATTGCGGCGAACGCGACACTGAGCGCCAGCAATCGCCTACTCGAGCCCTGGGAGAGCAGATCCACACGTCGGCCAAGAGACTCGAACAGTCCTTCGTCCGCGCAGGCCTTGGCAAGAACCATGATGGCGACGAGGAACGACATGATCTGCGCAAGCGAACCGGCATCGTGAGTCACAAGGCGAGGGTACAGACCGCTAGAGTGGGTGATTGCGAATGAGTCGGCCGGGCGGCCGCGTTGGACTTCGGTCCACCGAGGAAAGTCCGGACTCCACAGAGCGACGGTGGTGGTTAACAGCCACCCACGGCGACGTGCGGGACAGTGCCACAGAAATCAGACCGCCAGCGGCCTTCTTCGGAGGGTGCGGGTGAGGGTGAAACGGTGAGGTAAGAGCTCACCAGCGTTCCGGGTGACCGGAGCGGCTAGGTAAACCCCACTGGGAGCAAGACCAAGAGGGTGCCATTTCGTTTCGACGGAGCGGCACTTGCGCTGACGGGCTGCTCGTCCTATGTCAGCGGGTAGGTTGCCAGAGCGGCACAGCAATGTGTTGCCTAGATAGATGGCCGCCGGGGCCAAAGACTAAGCTCAGCGGCCCTACAGGATCCGGCTTACAGGCCGGCTCATTCGCCCCAACCGCTCCGCAGAGGGACTCAACGATCGCAATCGGGCTGGCTATGTGTCGACATCTGCGATTCTTCGGTCCAACCTGGCGTTGAACCGCTAGGCGAGGCAGACCGCCACGTGATAGTTGCCTTTGGCGGTTTTGGAACTGATCTTCACGCCGTCGATGTAGAGCGTGCACGTCACATAGCTCGCCGTGGGATAGACCTGAACTGCCATCTCCGCCACGTATCGCGGGCCCTGGATGCTTCGGGTCATGCTCCAGGTCCTCGGTGTGACCTTGACGAGCTGAGCCTTGCCTGACTTGACGTCCCGGATTCTGTAGGCCAATTGGCGTAAGGGTCCGTCCGAACTTGCCCGGAATTCGACCTTGTAGACCTGGGTGGAGCTGCCAAACGTGCTGGCGAATGGGTCGCTCTTGTCGAACGGGTTGTTCGGGCCGCTGGTCGAAGCCGAAGACGGACTCTCAGATCCGCCCAGCGCGCCAATCGGGTCGTGAATCTGTCCCGAACCCGTGCCGCCTGCGTCTGGGTTGTTTTTGGAACTATCCCTGAAGAAAAGCGAGATGGCGATGATGACCAGGAGCACCGACAACGCGGCCGAAACCCTCGCCGCCCGCTTCATGGTCGTATTGGAAAGCCGCATGATGACCTTCCTTTGCTAGTCGGAACTGCTGGTTGGAACCGAATTTAAGTGTATGTGCGTCCGACGATGTAACGACGCGCATCCGTGCGGGTTATGGCGATCGTTCATGCCAGCGTGAGAATCTCCGCCCCATCTTCGGTGACCAGCAACGTGTGCTCCCACTGCGCGGTACGGGATTTGTCCTGAGTTGTGACGGTCCAACCGTCGTCCCACATGTCCCAATCTGCGGTACCGAGCGTCAACATGGGTTCGATCGTGAACGTCATACCGGGCTGGATCACGGTGTTGAAGGACGGATCGTCGTAGTGGGGGATGATCAGCCCGTCGTGGAATGCCGGGCCGACACCGTGTCCAGTAAAATCGCGCACCACGCCGTAGCCGAAGCGCTTCGCATACGACTCGATTACGCGCCCGATCACGTTGATCTGGCGGCCGGGCTTCACCGCGCGGATGGCGCGAAGTGTGGCCTCTTCGGTTCGCTCGACGAGCAGCCGAGATTCTTCGTCCACATCGCCGACGAGGTAGGTCTTGTTGTTGTCGCCGTGGACGTCGTCGATGTAGGCGGTGATGTCGATGTTGACGATGTCGCCGTCTTCGAGCGGACGGTCATCGGGGATCCCGTGGCAGATGACTTCATT
>JBDSQP010000372.1:0-2697 GCA_039929755.1 Aeromicrobium sp.
TTGCCGAGGTGGGCTACGACCGGCTGACGATGGACGCCGTTGCCGCAGCAGCACGGGCATCGAAAGCCACGCTCTACCGCCGCTGGGAGACCAAGGCAAGCTTGGTCCTCGAGGCAGTGCTCGCTCAAAAGGGCCCGATCGGCGAAGCGCCAGACACCGGCACGCTGCGCGGCGATCTCATCGCCTCGCACTGCGGCCACGGGGGCCTCGCCGACGAGAGGCAGGTCGCCGTGTTCAGCAGCGTCATGACCGCACTCGGTCGCGACGCGGAGTTCGCGGAGGGCTTCCGGACGCGCTTCGTCGGCCCCAAGGTCGAACGGACGCGCGAGTTGTTCCGACGAGCCCAGGAGCGCGGAGAGATCCGCGCGGACGTGGATCTCGACATCATCGGTCCGGCACTCGCCGGCATCGTCCTGCACCGCGAGTTCATCCTGGGCGAACCGCCTACCCCCGCGACCATCACCCAGGTGATCGACCAGATCATCCTGCCTGCCGTCTTGTCCCCCGAGCAAACGAAGGATCCGTCATGACCAACGCCGCCACGTTCGAGAAGTCGACGTCCAACGAGAAGCTGGGATGGGCGCTCGTCGTCATCTGCATGGCCCAGCTCATGGTCGTGCTCGACAGCACGATCGCCAACATTGCCCTCCCCTATATCGCCCACGACCTGGTCATCAGCCAGAACAACCTGCAGTGGATCGTGACTGGCTATGCGCTGGCATTCGGCGGACTCCTCCTGCTCGGCGGCCGGCTCGCTGACCTCTACGGACGCCGCCGCATCTTCATGACCGGTCTCGTCGTGTTCGCCATCGCGTCCGCACTCGGCGGTCTCGCCCAGAACGAGATCATGCTGCTCAGCTCCCGCGCCCTGCAAGGCGTCGGTGCGGCCATGGCAGCTCCCGCAGCTCTCGCGCTCATCACCACCACATTTCCCGCTGGTCCGCTGCGCAACCGTGCATTCTCTGTCTATGCCGCCCTGTCAGGTATCGGCGCGGCAATTGGCCTGATCCTTGGCGGTTGGCTGACCGGTCTCCACGTCAACGGCGTCGAAGGTTGGCGTCTGACATTCTTGATCAACGTCCCGATCGGTCTGATCGCGGCGTTCATCGCCCCGCGCTTCCTCAACGAGAGCAAGCCCCAGCGCATCGCCCTCGACATACCCGGCGCACTGTCCGGCACGCTCGGTCTGGCATTGCTGGTCTTCGGTCTCTCGCGAGCCGGTGACTCCCGCTACGGATGGGGCAGCCCGTGGACGATCGCGCCTCTCGTTGCCGCCGCGGTTCTGTTGGTCAGCTTCGTTCTCATCGAGCGCACGGTCAAGCACCCGCTGCTCCCGCTGAGCATCTTCGCCAGCCGGGCCAGGGCCACCGCTTTCGTGTCGATGATGATCACCCCCGCAGCGATGTTCGCCATGTTCTTCTTCCTGTCGTTGTTGGTCCAGAACGTGATGGGTTATAGCCCGCTGCGCACCGGCTTCGCATTCCTGCCGTTCTGTGTCGGCATGATCGCCGGCGCCACGGCGTCCTCCAAGCTCATCGCGAAGGTCGATCCGAGGTTCCTCGCCGGCACCGGCACCATACTGGCCGGCGTTGCGTTGTTCATGTTCTCGCGCATCACGGTAGACGACAGCCCGGCCCATCTCCTCCGCCTCGCAACAAACGGCGGCATGGTCGGCGACGGCATCAACTACTGGACCGCGATTGCCCCGTGGGTTGTGCTGATGTCCCTCGGCATGGGCCTGACGTTCGTGTCGATGACATTGGTCGCCGTGCACGGCATCCCTGCCGAGGAATCGGGCATCGGGTCGGGCGTACTCAACACGATGCAGCAGGTCGGTGGCGCCATCGGCCTGGCCGCGTTGTCTACCGTCGCCGTGCACTTCACCCGTGGCCGGGCAGCCGACATCTACGCATCGATGTCCGGCGGCGGTCAAGCACCATCGGGCGAAACGAAGCAGCGGATGAGCGATCTCATCGGCCAGGCCGCCTTCACCTCGGGTGGGACTCACGCGTTCCTGGTCGGTGCGTTCATGATCTGGACCGCTTCGGCGATCGTCTGGATCCTGCTCAACGTCAAACACCACGAACTGGTTGATGACGAGGTGCCCGAAGGCATCGTCGTCTGATCTCAGTCATCGCATCGCGCGACCCTCCTCAGCGGAAGTCGCGCGATGCGTGTCTCGGCGGCACCTTGCCGACCGTTTCGGGGTAGACCTCTTCGATGCGCATCAACTTGTCGGCGATGAGATTGGTGACCCCCTCATTGCGCTCCAGAATGCCGCGGATGATCATGCCTGCGGCATTGCGGCCGATCCGGCGATATCGACGCCACAACGCTTCGGAACACACGATGTTGAGCATCCCGGTCTCATCCTCGAGGTTGAGGAATGTGACACCGACTGCGGTGGCCGGCCGTTGCCGGTGGGTGATGAGCCCGGCAACCTTGACCCGTCGGCGGGGCTCGGCATCGGCCAGCCCGGCGATCGAGTAGATGCCCTCATGCTCCAGGAGCGGACGAAGGTGCTCGATCGGGTGCATCTCGGGAGAGATCCGGGTCGCCCACAGGTCGGCAAGGGTCAACTCCACATCACTCATCCCCGGCAACATCGGCGGCGCCAGGGTCACCGAGGTTCCTTCAAGCTGATCAGGCGACTCGACATAGCCCGCATTCCACAACGCTTGCCGACGAGAAACCCCG
>JBDSQP010000373.1:0-4566 GCA_039929755.1 Aeromicrobium sp.
GGTCGATCGCGTCGTCCGGGGAACCGTCGAAGGCCACGCGCGCGTTCTCAACGACGAGGACTCGATCGCAACGTACCGCCAGATCGAGGTCGTGGGTCACAAGCAGGAGTTGCTGGTCTAGGCCGAACAAGAGGTCCGCGATCTTGCGAGTGTTCCTCAAGTCGAGCAGGGTGGTCGGCTCGTCGGCGACCAGGATCGCGGGCTTGGTCGCGAGTACTCCGGCGAGGGCAAGGAGCTGCTTTTGTCCGCCTGACAACGCATGGACGCTGGTGTCGGCGAGGCGCTCGATTCCATATGCCCTGAGAACGTCGATTGCGCGCGAACGCCGTCCTGCCTTGCTGACCTTGAGCCGCCGCAGTGAGAGCTCGATGTCTTCGACACACGTAGGCATGACTAGTTGGGCGGCCGGATCGGTGAACGCGAAGCCGACGCGCTTGCGAACCTCGGCACCCTTGCGGGCGACATCCACACCGTCGACCACCACCTGGCCGGAGGTCGGTGAGATGAGGCCGTTGACGAGTCGGGCCAAAGTCGATTTGCCGGACCCGTTGGCCCCGATGAGTCCGATCCGCTGTTCGGAGAGCGTCAACGTGGTCGGTTCGAGGATGGCGAGGTCGCCGGCGGGTGTGTTGACCCGAACGGCGGCTTCGCGAAACTCGATCAGTGGCATCTACTCGGGCTGGGCTTTCCGGCGACTCAGGAGGTGAGGGAACGCCCGGTGGACCTCGGCGGCGACCATGGCGATGAAAGCCGTCTTGACGAAGTCGCCCAGCCAATAGACCTTGTCGATGTCGGCGGCCTTGGTGAGGGGGACGTCGAGGCGCCAAGCCAGCCCAGCGATACCGGCCGGGTGAATCACGAGAATGCTTCCGACCGCGGAACACAGGAAGATCGCGATGGCACTGATGCGCCGCTCGCGAGCCACGTACTTCACGAGGAAGCCGACGACGAGGGCGGCGACCGGGAATGAAAGCAGGTAGCCGATCGAGGGCGAGCTGAACGTCGACGGGCCGCCGTGGTGGTCGGCAAAGATCGGTAATCCGGCAAATCCGACTACCAGATAGAGGATGTTGGCAAGGAATCCGCGCCACGGTCCGAGAGCGGCGCCGGCGAGCATGACCGCAAATGTTTGCAGGGTGATCGGGACGGCGATGCCGCTCGGATGGATCCCGGGGAGGATCGCACAGACGGCGATCAGTGCGGCGAAACTGGAGACCAGGGCGAGGTCGGTGGTCGACAACTGGCGTGTGGACGCGCGGGTTGTGAGGGCAGAACTTGTGGAGGCCATGGCGGGAACTCTAGGCGCCGGTTTCCCTTACGCGGAAGTAATGACCTTTCACCAGCTGGCGTGCAGGGGGCGACCTTCCTCGTAGCCGGCACTGCTCTGGATGCCGACCGTCGCCATGTCGTGGAACTCGCGGATCGTGCGTGCTCCGGCGTATGTCGCGCTCGACCGTACGCCGGCGACGATGGCATCGATGAGGTCTTCGACACCTGGCCGATCGGGGTCGAGGTACATCCGGGACGAACTGATGCCCTCTTCGAACAGCCCCATGCGAGCGCGTTCGAAACCGGCGGCGTCGCGGGTCCGGTTCGAGACCGCGCGTGAGGACGCCATACCGAATGACTCCTTGTAGAGGCGTCCATCAGAACCGGTCTTGAGATCCCCCGGGCTTTCGTATGTGCCGGCGAACCATGAGCCGATCATGACGCTGGCGGCGCCTGCGGCGAGGGCGAGGGCCACGTCGCGGGGATAGCGAACGCCACCGTCGGCCCACACCGTTGCACCGAGGCCGGAGGCTTCGGCGGCGCATTCGAGGATGGCCGAAAACTGTGGGCGGCCGACGCCGGTCATCATGCGGGTAGTGCACATGGCGCCGGGCCCGACGCCGACCTTGACGATGTCCGCACCCTGACCGACCAGATCAGCTGCCCCCCGGGCCGACACGACGTTGCCGGCGGCAATCGGGATGAGTCGGCCGGTCTTGTCGGCGTAGTCGTCCCGGGCAGCACGCACGAGCGGGAGCGACTCGAGCATCCTCTCTTGGTGACCGTGGGCTGTGTCGACGACGAGGACGTCGATGCCCATCGCGAGCAACGCGGACGCCTTGCCGGCCACGTCGCCGTTGATGCCAACCGCTGCACCGACGACGAGATGTCCTTCGGGGTCGACCGCCGGCGAATAGATCGTGGATCGCAAAGCGTTTTTGCGAGTGACGACGCCGGCAAGCTGGCCTCCGTCGAGGACGGGTGCGAAGTCCACGTGTCGCTCCGCGAGAGCCTGGAAAATCGACTTTGGGTCATCGCCGACGTTGACGACCAACATGTCGCTGCTCATGACTTCACGTACCTGGGCGAAGCGGTCGACTTCGATGCCGTCGTGCTCGGTGACGATGCCGACAGGCTTGCCGTTCTCCACCACGACTACCGCGCCGTGTGACCGCTTCGGCATCAGGCTGAGGGCTTCGCCGATTGTCGTGGTTGGGTCCACCGTGACTGGCGTGTCATAGACCGTGTGCGCGCCTTTGACCCGAGTGATCGCCTTCTCGACGATGTCGAGCGGAATGTCCTGCGGGATGATGGCGATGCCCCCGCGACGGGCCACCGTCTCGGCCATACGCCGTCCGGAAATGGCTGTCATGTTGGCGACGACCAGCGGGATCGTGGTGCCGACTCCGTCGGGTGTCGTCAGGTCGACGTCGAACCGGGAGGTGACATTCGATCGACCGGGGACCATGAACACATCGTTGTAGGTCAGGTCGTACGGCGGCAGCAGATCGTTGAGGAATCGCACCCCTTCAGGTTAGCCCCGGAGTGCTCACGCGCTGAATCCGATTTGGGTTGGCGTTCGAGTTTCCCGAGGAGGCCGTCTAGCGGAAGTCGAGGAGCATCGTGTCAGGCGGTTCGGCCTCTTCGGGGAGGCTGTCCTTGTCGACCCGCGCACGCAGGCAATGGGTCTCGTGCCGCAGGCGAAGGAAACCGGTCTGGGCGCCGTAGCCGAGGAAGAGTTCACGGACCCGGTAGAGCGTCTCTTCGCCGGCCGAAGGGCCCATCGCCGACTTTGCGAATCGCATCAAGCCATCGAGGTCGAGCTTTTCCCAGCTGCCGAAGTCGGTGCGCTCCGCCTCGCCGAACAGCCCTGAGGCCCCGAGTATGTCGACGGTTTCGGCCGGCGGCGCGGGGTCGCCGATGATCTCGCGGAGCTTGCGCAACCAGGGAATCGAGTCGTCGTAGGACTGAGAGATGGTGGAGAGCAAGCCGCCGGCGCGGAGTACTCGAGCGAAGTCGGCCAGGGCCGAACTGGGCCGGTGCACGTCGGGGGCGATCACGACGTCGAAGGCGTTTGCCACGAATGGCAGGCGCGGACCACTGGCCTTGACGTAGGAGATCTCGGGGTGGCGGACGTTGCTGAGTTCATCGCCGATTACGACGACATCGTGCCCCTGATCGGCGAGCTGGAAGGCCAGCCGGTTGTCGCCGAGGTGAAGTACGGCGGCCAGTTGGTCGCCGACCAGCCATTTGGCGGTGCGGTCTGCGTACGGGACATTCATATATCTCAAGGCTACCGGGAGGGCCGAGAACGAGACCGGTACGCTGCGGGCGTGTCAAACGATCCCTTCATTGCGGCAGCATCGCTCGAAGGCATTCCCTCGGCGTATGCAGCAACCCGCGACGGACTCGACTCCTTGCTCCGCGACCGTGGATTGCGTCGCAGCACTCCCGAAGCCACCGGCGATTCCCTCTTGCGGGGAGCGGCCGCGACGGCAGCAATCGAGGGCAGCACGTATGGCGTCGACGCGCTCAGAGCCGGCGATGGCGACGCGACTGCCCGGGGTGCTGTGCTGCTGTCGACCGAACTCCTGGGCCTCGTTCCGGTGTGGAACCGTTCACCGCTTCAGGCGATCGCGCGGATCCATTCACTTGCTGCCGGCGGCAATGCTGACCCTGATGACCTTGGTCGTCCGTCCAATCCCGCGGGTGCCGAACGCCTCAACCTCCTGAGCCGGCTTGTCTCGATGCCGACCGATGCCCCGGGTCTTGTCGTCGCTGCCCTGGTTCATGCGGAGATCGCCGTCGCCGGCGCCTTCGTCTCCCACAACGGTGTCGTCGCACGCGCAGCTGAGCGGCTGGTGCTCGTCGCCAAGGGCGTCGACCCGGCCTCGGTGACGGTGCCCGAGGCAGGCCACGCTGCGGCGATCAGCGGCTATCGGTCCGCCCTGGCCGCATACGAAGGCGGCGAGGCCAGCGGCATACACCAATGGCTCATGTATGCCTCGAAGTCGTTCCTTCGTGGGGCCGAGGCCTCACCCCTCGCCGACTGACTGCGGCTCGCTGAGCAGGGTCATTCGTGTGCACAGGTCCTGCAGGTGCACAGAGTGGCGGCGCCGCTTAGTGAAAAGCAGCGCCGCCGGGCCCAGTCCGCTCAGTTACCAAGCGTGCCTTCGTCAATGATCGCCGCGGGGCCACTTGATCCCTGAGTGGAGTGGTTATCCCGAGTGCGACAGCCCTTTGGGACGGGAGATCGCCGCGTGGGTGCTGAGGTGCTGAGCTGCTGTGGAGTTCTTA
>JBDSQP010000374.1:0-3810 GCA_039929755.1 Aeromicrobium sp.
GCCTAACGTCTTGGCTCGATGTTCACCTAGGGCGCAAGTCCCGAAGCGTCGACCACGCATTGACCGCGGCACAGCCCGATCGTGAACCCGCTCGAGTCCGACGCGGCGACGTCGTTCTTGACATCCGAGATCTCGGTGTGAAGTTCGGGGGCGTCCACGCTGTCGACGGCGCATCGCTCACAGCGCGCGCCGGCGAAGTGACTGGATTGATCGGGCCGAACGGAGCCGGCAAGACGACCACCTTCAACGTCTGCTCCGGACTCGTCAAGCCCGATCGGGGCCAGGTCGTCATTGCCGGCATAGACATCTCTCGCCGTGGACCCGCTCGGCGTGCGCGTACGGGCCTCGGCCGGACATTTCAGCAAATGCAGCTCTTCGAAGGACTGACTGTCTGGGACAACGTTGCGCTCGGTGCAGAAGCAGCCGCGGCCGGACACAACCCTCTAACGCACCTGGTCGCGTCACCGGCAGACAGTCGAATGGTTCGGAGACGCACCGCAGAGGCGCTCAGACTCTGTGAACTTGGCGATTTCGTGGATACTCCCGTGTCGCAACTTTCTACAGGTCAGCGGCGCCTCGTAGATCTCGCACGATGTCTCGCCGGGGAGTACGCAGTGCTCCTCCTCGACGAACCGTCTTCCGGACTCGACCAGGCGGAGACGGACCGTTTCGCTGCAACCCTCCGACGAGTGGTCGAGGAACGTGGCATCGGCGTCGTACTTGTCGAGCACAACCTCAGTTTGGTACTCGAGTTGTGCAGCTCGATCTACGTTCTGGACTTCGGCAAGCTGCTGTTCTCCGGCACGCCCGATGAGGTCGCAGCTTCACCGGTCGTACAGGCTGCGTACCTCGGCGACTCCGCCGCCTTAAACGCAGTGTCCGACGCAGAATCCGACGCCTCGGCCGACCTGTTGGGGGTCGTTCAATGACCCCCACACTCACCGAGTCCTCGCCATTGGATTCGAATTCAGCCCTCAACCTCATCGGGGTTGACGCCGGGTATGGCCGTACTGCGGTGTTGCGCGGCGTGAACCTCGTTGTTCCGCAGTCCGGAGTCGTCGCACTGCTCGGGCCCAACGGCGCCGGGAAGACGACACTGCTCAAGGTCGCCTCGGGACTCTTGTCGCCAACCTCTGGCCAGGTACGTCTGGGCGAACAGGACGTGACCGACTTGCGCCCGTACCGCCGACGTCGCGCAGGACTATGCCTCGTCCCCGAGGGGCGCGGCGTCTTTCCGAACCTGACTGTTCGCGACAATCTGCACGTTCAGGTGCTCCCCCGTGAGCGCCGGGCAGCAATGGAGCGAGTGCTGAGCCACTTTCCAGACTTGGCCGGGCGTCTCGGCCAGCTCGCCGGCAGCATGTCCGGTGGCCAACAGCAGATGCTGGCGCTAGCTCGGTGCTACCTGCGCAACTCATCGGTCGTTCTGGTCGACGAGGCATCGATGGGTCTCGCTCCGCGCGTGGTCGACCAACTCTATGCAGCGTTGGCGGCGTTGCGCGATGCCGGCACCGCGCTTCTGATCGTGGAGCAGTATGTGGACCGCGCACTGACGATCGCGGACGTTGTCTACGTCCTCGACCGCGGCATCGCTGTCCGGCTTGGCGAACCCTCGAAGATCGATCGCGACGACCTCATGAGTCGCTATCTGGGTGCGTCTGAAGTAGCCGCGCCTCCACCGTAGAACCAAGCTCGTCACGACGCCGCAGGCGATCCGCCGTGCGGCGACCTACAAGAAAATGGGAGCACTGATGAAGAGATCCATATGGGCTGTCGCGGGACTAGTTGCGGCCGCGATGCTGATCGCGGGCTGTTCCAGCTCGTCTAATGATGGCGGGGCAACCCCGAAGGTCAACAGCAAGTTGACCGGTGACCCAATCGTGGTCGGCACCATCTGCAGCTGTAGCGGACAGCAATCAGCAGGTACGGCCATAGTCAAGAAGACCATCAACGCGTGGGCCTCGTGGACCAATGCCCACGATGGTGTGAACGGGCATCCCGTCAAGCTGATCTTCAAGGATGACGGTGGCGACCCGGCCGCGGGGCTAGCAGCAGCCAAGTCGTTGGTCGAACAGGACCACGTGATTGCGATTGTCGGCATGGCGAGCCTCGTGGACTCGAACTGGGCGTCCTATGTGAAGGACAAGGGCGTTCCTGTCATCGGCGGTCTACCGTACGAATCGTCCTTCCTTTCGAACCCCGACTTCTTCGTATCGGGTACGCCGACACCAGTGACATTCGTCGGCCAGTTCCTCGCTATGCAGAAGGTCGGCATCAAGCACTTCGGTCTTATGTACTGTGCGGAATCGCCCGTCTGCGCGCGGCTCGGTCAGCTTGCTGGACTCGCCTCGAAGCTGACCGGCGGCACCATCAGCTCGAAGTCAATCGTCGTGTCCGCGACGTCCGCAAGCTACAACTCGCAGTGTCTGGCGATGAAGGATTCCGGTGTCGACGCGCTGTTCATTGGCTCGAACTCAACCGTGGTCACGCGAGTGGTCGACGCTT
Source organism: Aeromicrobium sp. (assembly GCA_039929755.1). Classification (GTDB taxonomy): domain Bacteria; phylum Actinomycetota; class Actinomycetes; order Propionibacteriales; family Nocardioidaceae; genus JACMOZ01. The sequence continues at coordinate 2,506 of JBDSQP010000374.1, forward strand.
GCGCCAAGCTGGGTTACACGCCGAAGTCCATCAACTCCAGTCCGACCTTCTCCCGGGACTGGTTGAAGGACCCCAACCTTGAGGATGCGTTGCTGGTTTCGCCGAACGCGAACTACCTTGACCCGTCGATCCCTGGTGTCAAGGAATTCACCGACGCCCTCTCGACCTACGCTCCGGACGTGCAGACGAGCGACCAGTTCGCGGCCAGCAGCATCTTCTCGTGGGCAGGTGGACAGCTATTCGCAGCAGCAGCCAAGGCGGCTGACCTCAATTCGACGTCGACCCCCGCAGAGCTGAAGAAAGGGCTGTACGCACTCAAGGACGAGACCTTGAACGGGATCGCCCCGCCGCTGAACTTCACCGAAGGACAGCCTGGGTTTCCCACCTGCTATTTCAACCTCGCGGTCACTGCCGGCAAGTTGGTCACCACCGACGGAGGCACGCCTACCTGTCTGGAGCCTGCTCAGGTGAAGGGCCTGGCTGCCGCGCTCCAAGCCTCAGACGGCTGAGTCAGTGGCTGGGGCCGTCACTGGCGGCCCCAGCCCCTCCCGCTTGGTGTCGCCATAGGCGACGGACGTGCGGACGTCGATGATCTTCGGACGCTCGATCAGCGCGGCACCCAGGAACGGAATCCTTCGATGTTGGCTCTGGTCGGCGATCTCACTCGGACGGCGATCATGGCTTGAAGCGGTCGTCCGATAGCTTTTAAGTCAAGGTCGTGTAGCGCGCGTGTCCGGTCTAGCGAGGTCGTAGGCGCGAGACCGATAGTGGCTCCACCACCCCCCCGTGGACGACGTTCGTCAGTAGCCCACGGTGAACCGCTGGCGTACGAGCGACGGGTTCTCGAGCTCGTCGACGATCGCGATGGCGTAGTCGTCCAACGAGATCGCGGGCGGACCGTCAGGGCGGGTCAGCAGTTCGTCGTGACCCACGCGGAACACTCCGGTCCGCTCGCCGGGCCCGATGCCGGGAGGGGGGCACAGGAACGTCCAGTTCAGCTCTGACTCCTGCTGGATCCGCTCGAAGAAGCTGGCGGCCGCGGCGGCTGGCACGGCGGCTGGGGCCGGGAACTCGGGTGTGTCCATGATCCGGGTCGTCGTCCCGGGCACCAGCAGGGTGCCACAGCCACCGTTGACGAAGTAGCGCGGGACGCCGGATGCCTTGACCGACTCGATCAGCGAGTCGTGGTCGGTCTTGAGGAACTGGATGGACGAGATCACCACGTCGTGCCCAGCGATCTGCTGGGGCAGGGTCTGGCGGTCGTTGGCGTTGCCGGCCAGGGCCGTGACGCCGGGGAGGTCGAGG
>JBDSQP010000375.1:0-11657 GCA_039929755.1 Aeromicrobium sp.
CGCACTCGAATTGGGAACTGGGAGCATTCCTTGGCTGATGGGCATCGAGGCGCGACGGCTGGCAACGCTCACTTGGGTCACATAGGCGGGCTTGGCAAAGACCTACGCGTTAGCGTCCACCTTTCAGTTGCTCTAGTAGAGACTGTGAAGGTGATGACCGCCTGGCTCGACTGGACCTTCTTCTTGATCGTGCTGTTCCCGGTGTCGCTGGCCATTGCCGCTGGATCGGTCCGGACTACGTGGGTGTTCAGCGCGCCAGCTCGACCGAGCTTTAGGACTATCGAGAGAGGTAGCGCTGTGGCCCTGGCCGGAATCTGCGCAATAGGTACGCTGACCTCCCTTGCAGCATGGTGGATCGGGTTCGACTACACAGAATCGCCGTCCGGCGTACCAGCCCGGCTTGAGCGGATCATGAATGCAGGCTGGGTCGTGGGCGTCACCGCGCTGGTAGCGGTGATCTTGCTGGCGCTGCTCTGCTACATAGGCTACGCACTTCGAACCTCCGGCCAACGATCCGGAATGGTGCCTACTCGCTAGGTGGGCCTCTATTACTGGCACTGGCCTACGTCGGCCAAGCGATTCCGCTCATGTCCGCACCAGCGGCTGCTGCACGATCTGGCGACAGTCGCCGGATCCTTCATCAGACACAGGTGATGTCGCGTCATTCTGGCCGCCCTGAAGCGGCGGTTTGACGCACCGTGGGAGAGTGCAGCGACGGTACCCGCAAGATGGGTACGGTTCCAAGATGGAGTCACCGGATCCGCTGCCTGCCTTGAGTGCTGACGACGCCCTGTCGCTTTGGGTCGGACGGGTGGCGCGGACTCACGCACTCTTGGAGTACGGCGTGGACAACGTTCATCGCTTTCTCATGCGCAGAGCTGGACATCAAGTTGACGGAAAGTCGGTGAAGGGCTTTGACCAGCTCGTCACCGAATGCAGCAATCTGCTCCGCAGATCCGATGTCGACCAAGAGATCCTGACCGCAGGAGACTCAGCTCTGCGCGCGGCCAAGGAAGCGACAGACATGCGAAATCGCATCGTCCACGACATGTGGCTTCCAGATCCGCTGCCGAACGACTCAGAGCCGCCCCGTTGGAACACCTTCCGTCGATCTGGCGACCTGCACGATTCCTACAATTCGGCGACCTCCCAAGACCTGGAGATGGTTATCCACGCGAACACATTCCTGTTGCGTACCCGAATACGGGTTTCTGGACTGTTCATGGCCCTACATGAAAGCCGGCCGGGGAGCTGCAGCCGCGAAGAGGGGTCGCCAGATGAAGACAACATGGCGAGATACGTCGCGCTGATGACCAACCGCTTCATCCTTCACCCGAATGGTGATCTCGACGTCACGTAGGGCGACGCGGTACATGTGACCGTCCGCTTCGCGGCAGAATGACGCACCTGCCCGGGGTGGCACGGACGTTCTTGCTACCGATCTGCGCTGGTGCCGCAGGCCAAGGTGGGTCGGTAGTCTCGAGTCATGACAGGCGAGCCGTTGGGCATGTTCGAGGCGATCTATGCGGACGCGGAGGCCGGTGCCGCTAAGCCACCCTGGGACTACGGCGCCCCTCGTCCTCAGCTCGTGGAGTGGGCCGAGGCCCAGAACTTGACGGGAGGCGGTCGCGAAGCGCTTGTGGTCGGATGCGGCTACGGTGCCGATGCCGAGTTTCTCGCGGAGCGGGGATATCGAACCACGGGTTTTGACTTCGCGCCGACGGCGGTTGCTGAGGCGCGGCGAAAGCATCCGGCCACGGGGGTGACTTACCTTGTCGCGGATGTCTTGGACCTTCCTCGTGAGTGGCAGGGCCGGTTCGATCTGGTTGTCGAGAGTCTGACCGTGCAGTCGATGCCGCCTGCGCAGCACACGGTGGCGGCGCGGAACATTGCCGCGCTGGTAGCACCGGAAGGCACGCTGCTGGTCCTGGCGATTGCACGCGAGGACGGCTCCGAGGTAAAGGGACCACCGTGGCCATTGACTCGTGCAGAGCTCGAGGTGTTTGCGGACGGTGACCTCATCATGCGCCGACTCGAACGAATTGAGAGCGGCGTCTGGTGGCGTGCCGAACTGTCATGTGGAGGGCCAGGTTCGTCCAGTCCCATGCCATTGGCGTAGGAGCCAGTCCTGCCCAGGGCCGTTCGGGCGAATGCGTTGTGGTGAGAGCGAGTTCGCACCCGAAAGTGGCTCGGGCCGATCCGCGGCGAGTGAAGGCGGTCCACACGCGGCGATATGAAGCGGTTGGCCCTCGTTGATTGTGCGAGTTGTTGTCACCCGGTAGACACAGGCAGCCGTACCGCACGGCGATCGGCCTCTAACAAGACAGGGACCTTGGCGAGCACGGGATCTGTACTCCAAATACGGAATGAAGCACCGTGAAGAGCAACAAAAGAAGCCCGACGGACATCACGCCACCAACGGTCAGCGTGCCGACAACACGCCAGTCGTACCAAGCAACGGGTATCGGCTTACCTCGGCTCTTGCCATGCACGCGACGCTGACGCCTTCGCAGTTGCTTTTCGCTTCGACTCGCCATGCAACAGACCCTACGGCGTCGAACCGCCGAGCATATATTGCCCGATTCCGTGCTGGGTGTATCAGGAGTTTGCGGGCTTGGCCGTCAGTGCCAACCGGCGACGACGTGATTCAGCCGAACAGTTAACAACCGGCGCTTTCGCCAGGTCATCCGGGAGCCCCAATCGTCCCGAAAGATTGCCTCTGCAATTGAAACCGCATCAGCGACGCTCTGACCCGAAAGCAGGACAGAACCCGCGCGGAAACCAACGTCGTCGTACTCGTCGGACGGGGCGGACTTTATACTCAGTGGGTCAACATCGCGAAACGCTATTCGCACTGCGTAAACCTTCGCTTTCGCGCTTCCTGAATCCACTGACCAATCATATTGGTGTATCCGATGGCCGCTAGGTGTATTGGGAGTTTGCAGGCTTGGTTGGATCAACGTGGCGGGTATCGGCCAATCCGCCAATGGATCACTCCCGCGGGAGTTTCCAGCCCCACTGCCAAGGCCAGAGGAACCGGCGGCCATGATGCGCCAACTCGTCGTATCCGAAGGCGGCCACCCGCTCGTACGCGTCGATGAATGCCCGCTCGTACTCAATTCGATCGAAGAGGAGCGGGTCTTCAAGGCCATCGACTGGACGTGGGTCCCAGATGCCATCTTCCCATTGAAATTTCGACCACGAGATTTTCTCAACTCCGACATCAAGTCGGGTTGTGAGTTGGCCGCAGCCCAAATCGCCTTCGATCGCACACACCAGCAGCGCGACTCGTCCCGGCGCGAGATCTTCACTCGGAAGGCGACCCAAGAGTCGATCTATCGCATTGTTCACGTCGGGCAGCCAAGGACGGTTCAGTTCAGTGACCATGTCCGAGGCTGTCGGTCCCACGAGGGAACGGATTGACACTCCACCCACGATCAGGTCTAGGAAGTGGGCTTCTGGATACCTGTCGATGTTTCCGTCCTCAAACACCCAACTCTCCACGGCGTGGTCAAGCCGGAGGGTCGCGTCGGCATTGGGCATACCTGCATTATGTGCAATCCGTCCTTAGCCTTGACGCCCGGACTCCGGACCCGATCGACACAAGGTGTATTAGGAGTTCGCGGGCTTGGCCGACCAACTAGACCTGTGACACACGTCGGAGGTGGATTAGTTGTCGAACGCGCCCCATCTTGCGCAGTCGCTTGTTCGACCCGTCGCCTCTCAGGTAGTCGGTGCACACCCCGTATGCGTCCAATCGCCACTGAAGATCTATTGACCCGAGGTACACGAGGAGATCAGTTGGTTCGAGGAACCGACCGTCTAGCAATCGCATTGGAAGCGAATCCCCGAGGACAGCCGACGCTCCTGACGACTTGGCGAGACTCTCCGCAAGAGTGGTGGCGGCGCTGAGTATCAGATCCAGAACGGCACCTTCAGAATCGGCGTAGAGAGCATCCAAGGAGTTGGCGAACTCAGAAGTCATCGAACTGCGCGGATTCTTGGCCACCGTTGCGTGCGCGATCCCATCAGGTCTAACCCACATACCCTCACAATAGTCACCTCCAGACGCGCGGGCGACCACCGATCGCACCCCATTCTTCCGCTAGTGGTTTTGGGTGTTTGTTGGTTTGGTGGGCGGACAGGCGGGGATGCGGTTAGTGGCGGTAGGTCACGCGATAGTTGTGGCCAAGTTCGTGTTCAAGGCGGCTGCGAAGCCCCTCTCCCAGGACCAGCATCTCGGCGTCTTCAGCGGCAGGGTCTCGGTGTGCAGTCGGGTTGAGCATCCGCTGAAGGGAGTACCGCGCACTGACCAGCGAGCTCATGACCGGGACCCCATCCCAGCGGTCATCGGTCACGTCATCCGGGACCGATGCCTCCCAGCGGTTAGCGAACGATTGAAGGTCCGCCCGCAGTGCGTCACTCAGTTCCAGTTCCTCGCCGTCCGTCTGTCCTTCATCGTCCCAAAGCGGCATCCTGGCGCCGTACTCATTCATCAGCCGGATCTCGATAGGTCCGCCACCAGCACGCTCGCTCATGAGACCAATCCTGCATCATCGGGCGACTTCAGCGCGACCAATTCCTTCTCCCGAGTAGGTGTATTGGGAGTTTGCGGGCTTAGCCGTTGGAGATGCCTCCGAAATTGCACTCGTCGATCGAAAGCTGACTGTATGGTTCAGCAACACTCTCGAGGAGAATCTGTGACTGAGCCGACCGCTGAAGCTGCGCACCCAAGCATCCCTAGCCAGAGGGATCTCGTTTGGGCGTTCGCCGCTTATGGGCTGCTACTCGCCCTCATCTCGGCAGTGGTTGTATCGATCGCGCGGTCCATGTCCCCTGTCGTCCTCGAAGTCCAAGACGTTGAGGGCGTCGACCAGCTCTACGGCACTGGCGGCGCAGAGTATTTCTGGATCGCCGTAGGAGCAGTAATCGGCTTAGCCGCCGTTGCCATGATCGCCGTCGCAGCGATCGCGAAGGGGATCCAACTCGGTCGACGCTGATCGTCGCCCCACTAGGTGCATTAAGAGTTCGTGGGCTTGGCGACGGTCAACTGGCATACGCAGGGAATCGCTTCTTTCGCCGCCATTTCCAAGGCCAAGGCCAGTGCGCGTGACCTACTCGCCACGTACGGCCAGGTGCAAATATCCGTGCGTAAGAACGATCCTCCGTTCCGGCCTGCTCGAAGTCGCCTTCGCAAAGCGCACAGACCATTGGCTCGATTTCTCGGAGGTCGGCGACATCGAAGGGAAAGTATTCGAACCAGGTAGAACCGAAATAGACATTCAGGGTGTCTCCACCGTGATACAGGCTGACCGTTGCGGCACCCGACCCAACGGGTTCGATCTCGGTAAACCACATTCCAGCGGGCTCCACCCATCGCTGCCGAAGTAGATACCCGGCCGAGTCGTAGTTGCTCATCACTCGCTGAGCCATGTCGTAGATTGCCGAGTCCGTCGAGTCAGGCGTAGGGGCTTCGGGCATGTCTACAAGTTACCGGCACCGGTAGGTGTTTTGAGAGTTTGCGGGCTTGGCCACAGAGCAGCGCGACTTGGGCGCGCGACACGTCGCGAGCCGCCAGACATTGCGGTGGCAGACGCCGCCAAGTCATATGCCGCCCATATTCCGTTGTCACCTAGCGAGCCGTTCGTATGATGTTGCCGTGACTGCAATTCCGTTGATCATCGAGGCCGACGACGATGATCCGGACTGCGCCACAGTCATGGTGGATGGCACGATCGCTGATCGCTCCTATCGCTTCGTTGTGGACACGGGCGCCATACGGACACATCTCGTGGACGACATCTTCACCAAAAGTCTCCCAAGATGTGGACAGCATGTGTCGTCAGGTGTGTTCGGCCCCGACAGCAATTCTGTTGCGACACTGCCGAACCTAGTGGTCGGCTCCATGGTCCGCGATTCCATCGAGGCAGTGATAGTGGACGCTCGCCAAGTCGGCGCACGAAACCTCTTGGGAATGGACGTACTACAAGCGCACCAATGCAGGTTCGACTTCGACAGCGAGCAACTCGTCGTCGACGGCGAGCAGACACATGGCGTCATGCTGCCTCTCCAAATGGATGTCGGCTCGCATCCGTACGTCGAGGTGCGTTGGCGCGACGTCATCGCGCACGCGATCTGGGACAGCGGCGCAGGCATCACAGTTGTCAGTCAAGATTTCTGGCTCCAGCACAGCGAAATGTTCTCTGCGGCCGCCACAACGCTCGGCACTGATGCCACCGGCAGGCAAGTCGAAGTACCTACGCACATGATGGCCGAAGTGGAGATCGGTGGTGAAGTGTTCGTCCAACACAAGGTTGCCGTCGTCGACCTTTCAGCGGCAAACGACGATCTCGATCAGCCGATGGATCTGCTTCTGGGATTCACCACACTGAGGCAGGCCCGATGGTATTTCGATTTCCCTCGCAAGGCTTGGTCTGTGACTCGCTACGAGACGAGTTGAGCAGGGCACAGACAAGCGGCCCCACCAGGTGTATTGGGAGTGGGAAGACAACCGCACCACAGCGAAAGCTCTTGAGATCACGCTCGCTGTCCCGGTGCTTGTGTCGATGGCCACCGACATCATGCTGGGCGTGCTTGCTGACTGATTTCTACTGGGCATATTCGGAGTTTGCGGGCTTGGCGGAGCGAAGATCGGCCGGGCATCCGGTTGCGTCGTGGCTATTCGGTAACGCTTCGGACAGCAAGGGGCACCTGTCTAGGTTGGTCCTCGGAGGCGGGTGCCGCTATTGCATTCGACGGAATCGCGTTGAAGATACGACTTCGACGCCACGGGCGTGCCTAGCGCGGCGCCTTGCCAGTACGTGTATTCGGAGTTTGGGGGCTTGCCAAGTTCCTCCGCATCCATCGATCACGTCCCGCCCGGACAATTCGAGCGGTAGTCTTCGAAGCCAGCTACGGAGGTCGCTATGAACCATCTCGAATCGCACGGCGCTGTTGCCGACCATGACGCCACCGAGCGCGCAGGTAGCCAGTCCCCGAGAATCCTGATCGCCCTCGCGACCCTCGCAGCGATCGCACTCATTACCTTCTTCGGGGCCTGGACAGCCGTGGGACTAACGACCACAGCGGTCTCCGTTGCGATCCTATGGCGGTACCACCGGATAGCCGCGATATCAGTCCTGGCCGCCTGGGTTGCTGTTTCGCTTCTGGCTCTGACGAACATGTAGGTAGTCCTCTATGTAGAGGAACGCGGCCGCGAGCCTTTGCGCCCAGTCGTGTCCTCGTGGCGCCCGGACGCGGCGGTTTGACGCACCTGTTGTGGCCGTGAGTTGACCCTTGACCGGTGTGAGATCAGCAGGTATGAATTGCATGATTGCGCCAGATTCGCTCGGGCGACAGCACTGCAAAAGGGCCCGGAATGCGACTCCGTTCGCCGAATGACCTCTCGTCGCAGATGGCGAAAGTCCAGCGGGTCCTTTTGCTGTGCGGCACGATGTCGGTCAACGACCACCGAAAGGGATATTGGTGAGAATCCAGCGTCGCCTGCGACTACGGCGACCCGACCGCGGACGCGGGGATGCGCTCGGCTGGTTTGCCACCGTCTCAGTGGCAGTCATCTTGGGTGTCGCGGCTGCTTTCACTCTCCTTCTGGCCGGATGTCAAATCGGGGCTGGATCACATCAGCGGGACGGTGACCCGACGTCGGCGAGTCCGGACGCGGAAGTCACGAGTCCGGACTCGGAAGTCAAGGGGGAGGTGTGTGGGTTGGCCGGCGACCGCTCTGAGGCCGTTGTGCTCAAATGCGGCGGGTCTGGCAACAACCGGGTTGGCTTTAGTAGATCCAAGCGCCCCCCTCTTGATCCGATTGACGGCGTGCCGACCTTCACAGGAACCACGGTCGTAAATGGTTCAGTTGTTGTGCACCTGTCGACGGGCAAAGGACCCGCGGACCCCGTGGGTGAACAAGTCTCCACCGACCTTGGCACTGGGAAGAGAACGGTCGTCCAGCTACCCAAGGTCGATCCAGTTGTGGCGACAGTCGACGAAGATGGGTCGATCATTGGCGGAGCTCACGGTGAGTTGCTGTCGGTGTCACCACGCGGGACCGTTGAGACCCTCGCCCACGTCGGCCGATGGATTGAAGCCGTTGCTGCCGACAAGTTGACTGTCTGGTTCGTAGACTCTCACGGGTCCGTTGGTTGGGTGAACAGGAGTGGGTCAAGCCCGGTGCACGAGGTTGGTGCGCTAAAGGGCGCCCATTCGTTCGGAGTGGTTGTCGTTAAGGAGACGCTCTGGGTTCTAACGGACAAGGGCTCCATCCAGCGGTTTGCACAGGACGGTCCCCGCACTGCTCTCAAGGGATTTAAACGGGGCATGTCACTAACCAAGTGCACAAACGGGACATGGATCACGCAGGAAAACCCCGACGGAAGAACCGCGACGATTAGCCTCCTCGACGCAGACGGACGGGCTTTGACGACATGGCGGCCCGGATACGGTGTCGCCTACACGGCCTGCGCGGACGACCAATTGTGGGCCGTAGATGTCACAGGGCGGCTCGCGAAATCTCCGGCCGCACCGTGACGGCCCTAGTTCACCGGCGTCGAATTTTCGTCGCCTTTGTCAGGAACCACGCAGACCATTTGTGAGATTACGCCTTCGGCGTTCCGACTGTATTTTGGCCGGCGCATCTGTAAGAACTCAAGGGGAATTTGGATTAGCCGATGGCCTCAGGTGGTTCAGGCATTCCCGCCCAACACTGAATGACAACCCGAGGGCCTGGCCGAGGAATGAGACTGGGCCTCTATGCAAGGGAAAGGGCGCATGCCGCTCGCAACGCGGCAGATAGACGCATATTTCGTATTCTGCTCCGATTCTTGTTCACTTTTCTCGAGGTGGGCCAAGGGCACGGCCTTGTTCGAAGCGGTTCGCTTTTCCAAGGTTGGTGTCGCCGAGGGCCGGGACAGGTCAGAATCAGGGGACCTGTTGGTGGAACCTTGGAGGTTCGGGGTCCGTCGTAAGGGGGCAGGTGACCTGAGGAGGATCCGTGGACGCGACGTCCGAGGCGAGCTATGAGGACTTCGTGCGTTCGTGTTGGCGTGACCTTGTGCGCGCCGCGATTTTCCTCGGGGCGAGCCCGCATGAAGCTGAAGAGCTTGCGCAGCAAACCCTGGTGCGCTGCTATGTCAGTTGGTCGCGGGTCACGGGCGCAACGAACCGTGATGCCTACGTGTACCGGATGTTGCTCAATCAGTTGCGCGACGTGCGGCGGACGCGGTGGTGGCGTAGCCGGGTCGATGCTGAGCCTGAGGGCAGTGTCGAGGATGCGACCGACCGGGTTGTCATCGCCGATGCTGTCCACCGGGCACTCGACGGTCTGAGTAGACCGCATCGCGAGGTTGTCGTGTTGCGCTACTTCGTGCAGTTGACCGAAGCCCAGACCGCGGCGGCGCTCGGGATCTCCGTCGGCACGGTCAAGAGCCGCTTATCTCGCTCCTTGGCGCGTTTGGCCGACTCCAGCCACCTCACCGAATTGACCGAGGAACGAACATGACTGATCTTGAAGACTTCTGGGAAGACCTCCCTACCGGCGCTCCTCCGGTTGACGCGATCCTTCGGGGAGGACGAGCTGGCGTGGCGCGGCGAAGCAAACTTATTCGCCCCCTGATCGCGGTGGCCGCGTCGGCGGCGCTCATCGGCGCGTTCGTGGCCGGCGACGTGGCCGGCAACTGGCCCGGATCGGGTATCGGGCAACCTCGCAGCGGCCCGAGCCCGGTGGCCTTCCAGGCCGATCTCATGCCGGCGCAGAGTTGCGATCAGCTTCTGACGTCATACCGTGACCGCGCTCTTGGACTTGTCTCGGCGTGGGGATGGGGACCATCCGACCCGACCGCGGCCCAGTACGCCCTCGATTCGGTGACCCCGTTGACGCAGAAACGAGCTGCTCAGACCGCGAGCGCTACCGGGACGAATGTTCAGGAAACCAGTGTCGACGAACCCGACACCGTCAAGACTGACGGCAAACTCGTTGTCAGGCTTCGCGGCGACGCCTTGATTGTTTATGACGCCACAGGTTCCACGATGGTGAAGCGTTCGACGGTCAACATCCCGCGAATTGAGGACGGAGAGATTCTGTTGGTCGGCGACACCATCGTGGTGATTGGTGCCGATCGGGTTAGCCCGCGCGATGACCTGACGGGTTCACGCCGGGGCAGCCGAGTCGTCACCGTGTCAGTGAAGCAACCTTCTGATCCGGTGATTGAGTCGACGGTCACCTATTCCTCTCGTGTGTTGTCAGCACGCGAACACGGTTCAGTGATCCGGTTGGTACTCGCTGCGGGACTACCAGCGCTCGATTTCATTCAACCCAAAGGCAAGAAGGTCACCAAGCAACAGGCGTTGGAGGCCAACCGGTTGGCGATTCAGATGTCGACGATCCACGATTGGCTCCCGTCCTACGACACTGGCAAGGGCTCAAAGAACCTGCTCGACTGCTCCGACGTGGCCATTCCGCCCGACTCGTTCGGGCTCGACACCGTCAGCGTCGTCGGGTTCAAGGCCACGTCTGCGACGACGCTGCACTCCATCGGGCTGGCGGGTGCCGCGACCATCGCGTATGAATCCGCCGACCACCTCTTCCTCGCCGACGGGCCGTCCACCGGCAGGTGTGGCCGGCTGTGCCTGGACTCACCTGTTCGCACCGATTCCCAGCAGTCCAACGGAACAACCCATCTCTACGACTTCGCCCTCGACGGGGTGTATGCGTCGCATGTTGCCTCAGGCGAGGTTGAAGGCACAATCGCCGACCGGTGGTCCCTCGACGAGGCCGCAGGGGTGCTCCGGGTCGCGGTCGGCCCATCGAGTGAGACCGGCGACTTCAACTCGGTTGTGACGTTCCGCCGACAAGGTCAGGAACTGATCGAGATCGGCCGAGTCGACCACCTTGGAGACAACGAGGAACTCAAAGGCGTGCGTTGGTTCGACGACCTGGCCGTGGTGGTGACCTATCGGGAAGTCGACCCCCTCTTCACGATCGACCTCAGCAACCCGGCCAAGCCACGGCGGGTTGGCAAACTCAAAATCCCCGGATACAGCGACTACCTACACCCTCTGGGGAACGACGAGATGGTCGGAATCGGCTACGAAGGCGACGGCGCCCAGATAGCACTCTTCGACATCGCAGACCTTGCCCACGTCAAACGAACCGACGTCCAGCACTACCCACACGCTGAAGCAATCGCTACCTGGGAACCGCGAGCCTTCACCTGGCTGCCAGACCACCACACGGTGTTGACCGTCCTGCGGAAGGACAACCGGGTCAAGGTCGCCGTCCTGAAAATCAACAACGGACATCTGACCAGCACCCTCACGAACGTCGAATACGGCGACGATGCGAACCAAGTCCGAACCTTCGAACTCTCCGACGGACGCGTCGTCCTCGTAACGGGAGAAAACGTGCGCTTCTTCAACCTCCCCTGACAAGCAACAGTCCCAATGTCAGACATCGTGCACCCCGTGTCCGGGCCAGCCGAAATCCACTCGAGTCGGCAACAGGCGACCGCCTGCGCGCCAAGGCGGCGGAATGACGCAGGTCCGACTAACCGGAGCACCACGGCGGGAAAACACAGGCGGGCTTGCCGAGCCTGCTCGATAGCATGCGGTCATGCCTCCCGATTCAGATGAGCCCCGCATCCCAT
>JBDSQP010000376.1:0-5815 GCA_039929755.1 Aeromicrobium sp.
ATCCGGGCATCGTCGTAGCAGAGGAACCGGGGGTTCCAGAAGGGCCGGAACTTTACGTTGGAGCGGTAGAGGGCTTCGAGTTGCCACCACCGCGACAGCAGGATCAGCGATCTCCGCCAAGCCCGAAGGACCGGTCCGGCACCGATGCGGTTGCCCTCTTCGAAGGCTGCGCGGAAGACCGCGAAATTGAGCGAGATGCGCGCGATCGAGAGGGCGACACCGCGTCGGGCCAACTCGGTGACCATGAATTCGATGACCCCGTTGGGGGCTTGCGGATCGCGGCGCATGAGGTCGAGCGAGACGCCGCCGGCGCCCCAGGGAACGAGGGAAAGCAGCGCGATCAGCCGGCCGTGAGCGTCGAGCGCTTCGACGAGCAGGCAGTTGCCGTCCTCCGGGTCGCCGAGTCGACCGAGAGCCATGGAGAAGCCACGTTCGGCTTCGTCTCCGCGCCACCGCTCGGCACCGAGGACAACCTCGTGCATCTCTTCGGGCGAGACCTTGCGGTGGCGGCGTATCCGGACGGTGACCCCAGACCGTTCGACCCTCCGGGCAGCCTGGCGTACGACATGCATGTTGCGTCCCTCGATCGAGAACGCGCCTGTGTTGATGATCGCTTCGTCGCCGAGCTGAATTGCACTCAGGCCGGCGGCCTCATACGCATGTGCTCCGGCCTCGCTTGCGCCCATGACCGCCTGTGACCAGCCGTATTGCTCAGCGAGTGCCCGCCAGGCCGTGATCGCGTGTGGCCAGGCTTCAGGGTCACCGATCGGGTCGCCACTTGCTAGGCATACGCCTATCTCAACGCGGTACATGACTGCTGCCTTGCCGCTCTTGGCGAAGACCACGGCCTTGTCGCGGCGTGTCGCAAAGTAGCCGAGCGAGTCGTTTGACCCGTGAGTCGCGAGCAGTGCGCGTACGGCTTCCTCCTCGGCAGGTCGGAGTTCGGCGCGCATCCGCTGCGACTGGAATACGACGGCGACGGCGGTCAGCAGTGACGCGGCGCCGAGGAAGCCGAGAACGTCGCTGACCCAATCGGGAGATTTGCCGTCAAAGGATGAGTTCTCAATCAGGCCACCGAAGACCTTGTTGACTGTCCAGCCAAATCGCTGGCCGCTTGGCAGAGAGCCGTGGAAGGCCTCAATGAGGACCATTCCGCCGACGACGCTGGTGGCCAATCCGATCGCGAGGACGACGATCGCCTTGAGGAACGACGTCCTTCGGACTTGTGTCGTGAAGTGGCCATGGGCCAGAACGACGAGAAGAAGTCCCGAACCGGCGATCACGGTCGCATAGACGCCCTTGAAGCCGAATGTCCTGATCAGTCCTTCGGTCGCCACCAGATTGAGGGTCAGGAACACGACAAGCGCCCACCAGCCGGCACGTTTTCGGGTGGTGACTGCGGCGGCGAGCAAGCCGAGGAAGCTTGCATACGCGAGGTTCGGTGAAAAGAGAAGTATGTAGTTGTCGACCCAATCGATCAGGTCCTCCGAGATATGACGCAAGGGAACGACAACGGCGAGCACGGCGCACGCGATTGCCCACGTGCCCAGAAAAAGACCGGCGGCACGGGGAACCCAGGTTAAAGAGAATGAGCCTCGGCGGACCGGTGCCTCGGGCGACGTCATGGGAGGACGTCGAGGCGTTTCAGGATCGTGCGTACGTGTTTGACCGCCGACTTCTCGGACAGGCCCGTGGTGTCGTCGAAGTAGAGTCCGTCGCCGATGAGCTGAATCGTGCGGGCGAGAGCTTCGTCGTTGAGATGTTCGGCAAGGACCTCGAACCAGCCCTCGCGCAGATCGGCCAGTGCCGCCGATGCTCGCGAATCGTTCTCCTGGGCAATGCGGCCGGCAGCAATCAGGGCACGGTCGAAATCGCTGCCGGAGTTGACCGACGTCGTCAGGTAGTAGTCGACCGGGCCCTGCTTGGCCACCTTCATGCGGGCAGCGTCGGCGGCGCCTTGGCCTCGCAGTCGATCGAGCATTCCCTCGACGAGTTCGTCTTTGCTGTGGAAGTGATAGAGCAGGCCGCCCTTGGAGGTTTCGGCCTGCGCGGCAACGGCGTCGAGCGTCGCGGAACGGCTGCCGGCAGTCACCAGAAGGGTCTCGAATGCGTCGAGAAGTCGATCGCGCGTCGATCGTTCGGTGGCCGTCATGCGCACGAGTCTAGCGACCAAGATCACGTCGCTCTGACTTTGAGACTATACCGTCCAGACGGTATAGTAAGGGCTTGACCCGAGAGGAGCCGATCTTGATGGAAAACGGTATGACTGCCATTCACCACAACACAAGCCTGCCCACAGATGGATCGGCCAAACGTGCGGGTGCCCGCGAATGGATCGCGCTCGCGGTGCTCATGATTCCCGTCCTGTTGACCTCGGTCGACAACACCGTGCTGAGTTTTGCCCTCCCGCAGGTGAGCATCGCGCTCAAGCCCTCGGGTACGCAGTTGCTTTGGCTCGTCGACATCTACCCGCTGATCCTTGCCGGTCTCCTGGTCGCCATGGGCAGCCTCGGTGACCGTCTTGGCCGCCGCCGCATGCTCGTCATCGGCGCCATCGGCTTCGGCGTCGCTTCGGTGTGCGCGGCCTACAGCCCATCTGCGGAAGCACTGATCGCCTCGCGCGTCCTGCTCGGAGTCTTCGGTGCCACGCTCATGCCGTCGACGCTTTCGCTCATCCGAAACATCTTCACCAACCGCAACGATCGTCGCCTCGCAATCGCGACCTGGGCCGCCATGTTCTCCGGCGGAGCAGCTCTCGGTCCGATTGTTGGCGGCTGGTTGCTTGAGCACTTCTGGTGGGGATCGGTCTTCTTCATCAACGTGCCGCTCATCATTTTGTTCCTGGCGCTCGCGTATGTCTTCCTGCCCGAGTCGAAGGACCCCAGCCCGGGGCGCGTCGACCTCGCCAGCATCGCGCTTTCCTTGACGACGATGCTGCCGATCGTTCTCGGTATCAAGGAACTGGCCGCACATGGCCTGAGCGACCTAGCGATGACGGCGTTTGGCGTCGGCATCATGAGCGCGTTCGCGTTCGTACGCCGTCAGGCCCGTCTCACGTCACCGATGCTCGACTTGTCGCTGTTCGGCAACCGGGTCTTCAACGGCGCGATCGTCAGCAACCTGTTGAGCCTGATGGGCTTCGCTGGTTTCGTGTTCTTCGCTGCTCAGTTCCTGCAGCTTGTCGCCGGTCTGAGCCCGTTCGACGCGGCAATGACGCTGCTTCCCGGCCTGATCGTGACGGTCGCGGCGGGCTTCCTCGCTGTACGCCTGGTGCGCATAGTTCCGGCATACAAACTCGTCAGCGCGAGCTTTGTGATGTCGGCGCTGGGCTACGCGATTGCTGCGTTCGTCGGTACGCCGAGCGTGTTGTCGGTGATGATCGCGTTCTCGGTCCTCGGTATGGGTATCGGTCTTGCCGAGACCCTGACCAACGACATCATGTTGACCAGCGTCGGCTCGCACAAGGCGGGCGCGGCTTCGGCGATTTCGGAGACGGCCTATGAGATCGGTGCGGTGCTCGGCACGGCCGTCCTCGGGAGCATCCTCACCGCGACCTATCGTTCGCACCTTCTGGTGCCCGAAGCGATCGGAGGGGGCAAGGGACAGCCGGAGTTTGAGACCCTGGGTGGGACCCTCCAGGCGGCTGCCCAATACCCGAACTTCGTCGGCGAGTACCTGGTGCGTTCGGCGCATGCGGCATTTGATCTGGGCATCCAGCGGTCATCGGCCGTAGCGATCCTGATCGCGTTGGCCGCTGCCGTGTTGTCCTATCGGACGCTGCGCGGAGCGACTCTCAACGACTGACGCGGCTGTCTGCTGCGCGTGCCACGATTGGGCCATGAACTGGGCTCTGGTCCGCAAGCTGCTCGTGGCACTCGCGCTGCTGTCGCTCGGTTCCTGTTCCCTCGGTTCCTGTGGGTCCTCGACGGTTGCCGTGCCCGAAGGCGTCGCGTTTCGGGTTGAACAAGCCCGTCAGGACCTGCAGGGACGCAACATCGAGATGCAGGTCGTCAATCGGAGCAAGTCGCCGATCAGTGTCCTCAGCGCCAGATTCACCTCAGGGCGTTTCGATGGCTCGGCGAAGTTCCGTGGTCCCGCTACGATCCCGGACGGCGCGACGACCAATCTCACATTCGCGATGCCGAAGACACGTTGCGGGAAGGGCATCGATATGACTGCCACGGTTCGCTATCAGGTGGGCGCCGGCAAGGTGCGTACGTCCGTCGTACGGCCGAAGGACCACTACCGCAGCGTCGGGCTGGCCATGTCACGCGATTGCGCCGAGAGCACGTTCAAGACTCTGGTCATCGACAGGAAATTCACGACCTTTGGGAAGGGCCGCGACTCAGTACTCGAGGTCGGGATGACATTCACGCCCAAACCCGGCGGTGGCCGGGTGCGGCTGGGGCCGCTCGACGGCACCACCTTGCTCAAGCCGGCGGAAGGTACGGGGTCGGGCGTCGATCTCGTGCTCGCTCCGGGGGCAAAGCCCTATCGGGTCGGGCTCAGGATCATCCCCAACCGCTGCGACGTCCATGTCGTTGCCGAGGATCGGACCGGCGCGATCATGCCGTTGCACGTGGAGAGCAAGGCATCGGGCAAGGCGTTCTTCTATCTGAGATTTACCGAGCAGCAACGAAATCAGATCTTCGACTTCGTGGCTGCCCACTGCGGGTTCGGCGTGACGAAGGATCCGCTGTTGGCGCCCTGATCGTTCCCGAAAGTCATCCGGGCAATCATCTGGTTCGACGTTTCACTGTTCGCCGGGGTCCGTTGGTGGCACCATGACGGACATGATCAGGTGGTTCGCGGTCCTGGCAGTGTTCGTCGGCGCGGTTCTCGCTGCCGTCGCAGGTTTCATGTGGTCGGACTGGTGGTTCGCCCTCGCGGCGCCACTGTTCTTCTTCGCTGGGAATGGGGTCTACGACCTTCTTCAGACAAGCCACAGCGTCACCCGCAACTATCCCGTCATAGGCCACGCACGATTCCTGCTCGAGCACATCCGGCCCGAGATCCAGCAGTATTTCATCGAGTCCGCGACCGATGGTGTGCCGTTCGACCGCGAGACCCGCGACCTCGTCTATGACCGCGCGAAGGGCGCCAAAGGTGAGGAGCCATTTGGCACCAAGCGAGATGTCAACGCGATCGGTTACGAATTCGTCGCCCACTCGCTGCGCGCGCACATGGCCGATGACACGATCCCGAGAGTCCGACTCGGCGGTCCCGAATGCACTCAGCCCTACGACATCGCCCTGCTCAACGTCTCGGCCATGAGTTTCGGGTCGCTCTCGGGCAACGCGATCGAAGCCCTCAATGGCGGTGCCGCCCTCGGTGGGTTTGCGCACGACACCGGAGAGGGCGCGATAAGCCCCTATCACCTCAAGCACGGCGGCGACCTCATCTGGGAGATTGCTTCGGGCTACTTCGGTTGCCGCGATGACAACGGCAATTTCAACGCCGAGCGGTTCGCGGCCAATTCGCAGCGACCGACGGTCAAGGCCATCTCCATCAAGATCTCGCAGGGCGCAAAACCCGGACTTGGCGGTCTGCTGCCTGGAGCGAAGGTCACGGCCGAGATAGCGGCAACCCGCGAGGTGCCGATCGGCAAAACGGTCGTGTCTCCTCCGACCCATACGACGTTCTCCACACCGATCGGCCTGATCGAATGGATCAGCGAGCTTCGCCAGCTGAGCGGCGGCAAGCCGATCGGGTTCAAACTCTGTATCGGTTCACGACGCGAATTCCTGGCAATCTGCAAGGCCATGGTCGAGCTCGATTCCTATCCGGATTTCATCATTGTCGACGGCTCCGAGGG
>JBDSQP010000377.1:0-3219 GCA_039929755.1 Aeromicrobium sp.
ATCGTCAGCCGGTCGTAGCCCACCTCGGCAAGAACGTCGAGCGTGGCGGTCAGGATCTCCTGTTCGCGCTCGCCCTCCACCCGAGGCCGGGCGGAGGCACTGACTTCAGCGGGGGTCATCGTTCTCCTTGATGGAACGGAACGGTTTCGTATCATCAGACGGTACGACATCGTTCTATCGATACGCAACCCCGCACGCCCTACGGCGCGATGTGACGTACCTCACGGGGCGTGAAGAGTTGGCTGCCCACTTAGAGTTGACGTGACTTTAAGGGTCGACTACTCTGCTACTTAGAGTCATAGCAACCTTAAGTCAGGAGATGTGGCATGACGATCGAAGTATCGATCGATCAACGGGTGTCCCTCGCGGTTTCGACGGTGATTTTTGCCCTGCGACCACACCCGGAGAGCGGCTTGATGACGCTGTGGCTGCCGCTTGTCCGGCGCATACGTGAGCCCTATCAGGGTCAGTGGGCACTGCCTGGCGGGCCCTTGGAGCGGGACGAGAACCTCGCAAGTTCGGCTGCGCACACCTTGCTGAGAACTACGGGACTAGAACCGAGGTATCTCGAGCAGCTATATGCCTTCGGCAACGTCGACCGGTCGCCCGATGACAGGGTCGTGTCGATCGTCTACTGGGCCCTCGTCCAGCCGGACGAAGTTGCGCGAGCCGTCGACGGTGAGAATGTCGAATGGTTCGTCGCCGACCGGTTGCCGGCGCTGGCGTTCGACCACGCCGAGATCGTCGACTACGCGCTGACACGGCTTCGCGCCAAAATCACCTACACCCCCATCGCTCACGCATTCCTTCCGCCCGAGTTCACACTCGCCGAGTTGCGCGCCGTCCATGAAGCCGTGCTGCGGATGCCGCTCGACCCGGCCAACTTTCGTCGCCAGGCGCTCGCCAGCAACACCCTGATTCCCACCGGTTCGTGCCTTCAGGGCACGAGCCACCGTCCGCCGGCCCTGTTCCGATTTGAGGCCAGCGCACCGTCACCCGCCCCCAAGGAGCGCAGATGACCACCTCCATCAACGACACCATCGTTGCCGCGCCGGCATCGAGTTGTGATGTCGAATTGGCCAAGGGTCCCTGGGAGTTCGACACCATGCCCGGCTACGGTCCCGGAGCTTCCGAAGACGACGTCATCCCCGACCCGATCGTGCGGCCGGGACAGTTGCCGGCCGCATACCAGCGGGCGACCCAAGAAGATCTCCATGAGCGCATCCTGGCCGCCAAGGCGAAGCTCGGCGACAAGCTCGTCATCCTCGGTCACTTCTACCAACGTGACGAGGTCGTTCAGTATGCCGATTTCGTTGGCGACTCGTTCCAGTTGGCAAATGCCGCTTTGACCAAGCCCAAAGCCGAGACGATCGTGTTCTGCGGTGTGCATTTCATGGCCGAAACGGCGGACATCCTGGCGCGGCCTGAGCAGCGTGTCATCCTGCCTAACCTCGCGGCCGGCTGTTCGATGGCCGATATGGCCGACGAGGACTCGGTCGAGGCGTGCTGGGAAGAGATCATGGCTCTCTACGGCTCCGGCTCTGCCGATTCGGAGGGAGACTCGGACGGCAAGGCGCCGATCATCCCCGTTACCTACATGAATTCCTCGGCTGCCCTCAAGGCGTTCTGCGGCAAGCACGGCGGCATCGTGTGCACTTCGTCCAATGCCTCGACGGTGCTGGAATGGGCTTTCGAGCGAGGCCAGCGGGTCCTGTTCTTCCCCGATCAACACCTTGGGCGCAACACCGCCAAGGCGATGGGCATACCGATCGAGCAGATGCCGATGTGGAACCCGCGCAAGCCCCTCGGCGGCAACACCGAGGCCGAGTTGCTCGATGCGAAGGTCCTGCTCTGGCACGGATTCTGCTCGGTCCACAAGCGGTTCACTGTTGCCCAGATCGAGAAGGCACGCGCCGACTATCCGGGTGTCAGGGTCATCGTCCATCCAGAATGCCCGATGCCGGTTGTCGACGCCGCCGATGCGGCCGGGTCGACCGACTACATCCGCAAGGCCATCGAAGCAGCCGAGCCTGGTTCGGTTCTCGCGATCGGCACCGAGATCAACATGGTCAACCGGCTTCAGGCCGAGCATCCGGACAAGACGATTTTCTGCCTCGATCCGGTTGTATGCCCGTGCTCGACCATGTATCGCATCCACCCCGGCTACCTCGCGTGGACGCTCGAAGGCCTCGTGGACGGCGAAGTCCGCAACGAAATCGTTGTCGAACCCGCCATCGCCAAAGACGCCAAAGTGGCGCTCGAGCGCATGCTCGCGGCGCTACCAAAGTGAGTGCTGCCCAAGTGAAGGAGCGAGCGAACATGAAGAGCATCCTCGTCATCGGCAGTGGAGTGGCAGGCCTGACCGCCGCCCTGGAAGCGGTCGACCTCTATGACGTCACGTTGCTGACCAAGTCCGATCTGTCCCAAAGCAACACGCGCTATGCGCAGGGCGGCGTCGCCGTGGTCACCACCGAGGACGACAGCGTCGAGTCCCACGTCGCCGACACCTTGATCGCCGGTGCCGGCCTCAGCGATGAGGACACGGTGCAGGTCCTTTGTGAAGAGGGCCCCGACGCCATCGACGAGCTGATCGATCGTGGAGTCAAGTTCGATCAGGTCGACGGCCATCTCGCGCATGGCCTCGAAGCCGCTCACTCGCATGCACGCATCCTCCACGCGGGCGGCGACGCTACAGGCGCGGGCATCGCGTATGCCCTCATCGACCAGGTCAACGCCAGCAAGATCACGGTGTATGAGTCCACGACGGTCGCCGACCTGGTGATCGAAGGCGGGCGAGCAATTGGCGCCCGGCTCCTCGACGGCGAGACCCTGTATGCCGACGCCGTGATCCTCGCGACAGGAGGGGCCGGTCAGATCTATCCCTACACGACCAATCCCGAGGTAGCCACGGGCGACGGTGTGGCAATGGCCCTGCGTGCGGGCGCGGTTGTTTCGGACCTCGAGTTCTACCAATTCCATCCCACATCGCTTGACGCACCGGGCAATTTCCTCATCTCCGAGGCTGTGCGCGGCGAGGGAGCTGTCCTGATCGACAAGGACGGTCGGCGCTTCATGCTCGACGTGCACCCCGACGCCGAGCTCGCACCGCGCGACGTCGTCGCCCGCGGCATCGCTGCACAAATGGTCAAACAGCCCGGCATTCCCGTGCGTCTGGATGCGACCAAGCTCGGTGCTGAATTCCTGTCGAAGCGGTTCCCC
>JBDSQP010000378.1:0-4412 GCA_039929755.1 Aeromicrobium sp.
TCGTCGCCCTTGGCGACGCCGGTGACGTCGACAAATTCTGCCTTGTAGGACGACTTCTTGCCGACGTTTCCATTGGACAAGAGCAGACCCAGGAACAGTGTGGCGATGCCGGTGATCACCAGGAAGATCACCAACTTGACGAGCGCCGAAATGGACTCCCTATCGAGCTTCACTGATGTTCACCTTCGATCCGCGGAACATCGGGCCAACAAGGAGCGAACCGAGATCGGGAACATCGGCCCGCGACAGGCCAAGGCTCGCGCCCAACAGCGCCTTCAGGTCACTTCGCTGGGTTGCCGTGTCAACACCGTCAGCGCTGGGCTGAACCATGTCGACGAGCGTGTCATTGGCGACGGCCGCACGAGGATCGGCAAACTTCGTGTGATCGGTCTTGATTCCAAGCAACTTGAAGACCTCAAAGGGCGGGTTGGGAGTTGGATTGGACTGCGAGTACGGCGGGTCTGGAAGGGTGTGGCACGACGGCGCAGCTGCCGGCTGGGCATCGATAACGGACTTGGACGGTATGGTCGCGTGCTCATCGAGGGTGTAGCCGGAAGGCTCCTCGGTGAGCGGTTCGAGCTCCAGGTTGATATGAACCCCTCCACCACGGAAGGTCGAATCAAGGTGGGGCGACAGTTTGGTCAGCCCCTCCAGGAGGCACGGAAATGTCCCGGAATACTGGGCGATTACCTGGAGGACCGGGCGGCCCTCGTGCGCAAGGGTGACGATGTTGTCGCCGTTTTCGTCAAGGAAGTCCGCCAGCGTGTTGGACAACTTGGTTCCTTCATCGTAGAAGGCCTGAAGCTGGGCCCGCTTGGCGACAACTGTGTTTCCGGTGACGACGCTGTTCCTGAGCAGACGTCCGAGTTGAGGCATGGCCGCTGCATAGGTATCGGACACACGGCCGAGTTTCGTGAGGTCAGTGACGATGGTGGGCACGTCGGGATTGATCTTTTGCAGATAATCGTTCAGCGAGACCAATGACGCCCCGAGTTGTTCACCGCGACCAGAAAGAGCGGTGGAGATAGCCGTCAGCGTGTAGGAGAGTTCAGCGGGCTGGACCGCTTCGAGCACAGGGTAGAGGTCGTTGAGAAGTGTCTCGACTTCGATCGGAACAATGGCCTGGCTGATGTTGTCGCCAGCCTGCAGGACCTGACCGTTCGAATCCTTGGGCGGGATGAGCGAGATGTACTTTTCGCCGAAGAGCGTCTTGGGAACTATCTCGGCTGTGACGTCGCGCGGGATCAGCTTCATGACTTTCGGCTGCATCGCGATGGTCATCTTGACACCGGTTGCTGTCGGCTTGATGCTTCGAACCTCGCCGACGATCATTCCTTTGAGCTTGACGTCAGCATTGTCGGGCAACGACGCACCCGCATGCGAAGTCGTCAGGGTCACCGGCACCGAGTCAATGAACTTCTGAGTGAAAACCGCATAGGTCAACCACAAAAAGAAGAGCATGACGGCGATGAATCCGACACCGAGGCCGCGAAGTGATGCCTTCTGCTCGAGAAAGGGGGTCCTGGCCATCGGTCAACCAGCCAATCTGACGGTGGTGGTCGTGCCCCAGATCGCCATGGAGGCGGCCAGGTCGACAACATTGATGGCGACGATGGAGGTACGGACTGCACGTCCAACGGCAACTCCCACTCCGGCGGGTCCGCCCGAAGCGTAGTAGCCGTAGTAGCAGTGGATCAGGATCACGACGACGGCGAATATCAGCACTTTTGCGAATGACCACAAGACGTCACCCGGTGGCAAGAACAACGTGAAGTAGTGGTCATAGGTGCCGGCACTCTGGCCGTTGATCTTCGTCGTCACGAGTCGAGTCGCGAAGTAGGAGGACATCAGGCCGACGATATAGAGCGGGACGACGGCGACGAGGCCTGCAATGACACGAGTGGTCACGAGGTACGGAACAGACGGAATCGCCATGACCTCGACGGCGTCAATTTCTTCGCTGATTCGCATAGCGCCGAGTTGAGCGGTGAATCCACAACCGACCGTTGCCGCCAGCGCGATGCCGGAAACGATGGGAGCGATCTCACGCGTGTTGAAGTAGGCAGAAGTGAAGCCCGCAAATGCGGCGGCACCAATCTGATCCAGCGCCGCATAACCCTGGTAGCCGACCTCGGTGCCGGTGAAGAACGTCATGCCGGCGATGACGCCGACCGTACCGCCGATGAGCGCGAGCGCGCCCGAACCGAGTGTGACCTCGGCGAGCAGTCGCATGATCTCTTTGCGATAGCCCGTGATGCTGCGAGGCACGGCCCTGAGCACACGGATGTAGAAGAGCATCTGCTCTCCCATGCCGTCCAAAGCGCTTGCCGGCTTTTGATAGAGACCGGCCATTTTGATGTTGGCCACGGCTAGGTCCCCTTTGCCGGAACGAGCTGGAAGTAGATCGCTGTCACTACAAAGTTGACGACGAACAACATCGTGAACATGATGACGACGGCCTCATTGACGGCATCGCCGACTCCCTTAGGACCACCAGCGGCATTCATACCCTTGTATGAGGCAATGATCGCTGCGAGGAAACCAAAGATGAGGGCCTTGATCATGCCCTGATACATGTCAGGCAATTGAGCCAGCGCCGAAAACGACGCCAAATAGGCGCCCGGGGTGCCGTCCTGAAGGATTACGTTGAACACGTAACCACCAGCGACGCCGACGACGCTGACCAGACCGTTGAGCGCGACGGCGACCATCATGCAGCCAAGCACGCGGGGCACGACCAGTCGCTGGATCGGATCGATGCCCAGAACCATCATCGCGTCGAGTTCTTCGCGAATACGTCGGGCGCCGAGGTCGGCGGCAATGGCCGAACCTGCAGCACCGGCGATAAGCAACGCTGTCGCAATTGGTCCCGCCTCACGGACAACTGCGAGGACCGCAGCCGAACCCGTAAAAGATTGGGCGCCGAACTGTTTGATGAGGCCACCGACCTGGAGCGCGATGACCGCGCCGAAAGGGATAGCGACCAAGGCAGTCGGAACAATGGTGACCGTGACGATGAACCACGACTGCTGCAGGAATTCCTTAACCTGAAATGGGCGGCGAAACAAGGCGGCCACCACATCGAGGGCGAAGGCGATTACGTTGCCGGCGACCCTTGCGGGTCCGGTGACAACAACCAAACTCATACGGCGCCGCCCGCGACCATGTTCATTTCGCTGAATGAGCCGGGTGGCGGAGTCACCCCGTTTTCGCGACACCAATCCCCCGGCGTGCGCTGACCGGCACGGGGCCGACCGTCGGAGGGAACCAACTGCGGCGGGATGGGCGGCAACGGCGGCATTTCGATGTGAGCCTCAGACGCCAACTCGTCGGCGTCCTTTTCTTCACTCATACCGATCGGGCCAACGCGCTGTGCGTTGAGGAACTGTGCGACAACGGGCTCTTCGGACGAGAGAAGCATTTCGCGCGGACCAAACATCGCCAAGTGCTGGTGGAACAACAAACCGATGTTGTCCGGCACCGTGCGAGCGGTGTTGATGTCGTGGGTCACGATCAGGAACGTCGCATTGATCTGCGCGTTGAGGTCGATGATCAACTGGTTCAGGTAAGCGGTGCGGACCGGGTCAAGACCCGAGTCGGGCTCATCGAACAACACGATCTCGGGTTCGAGAACCAATGCACGGGCCAGACCGGCACGCTTGCGCATACCACCGGAAATCTCACCGGGAAGCTTGTTTTCTGCACCAACCAGACCCACGAGTTCCATCTTGTCCATGACAATGGTGCGGATCTCGGACTCGGACTTCTTGGTGTGCTCACGCAACGGAAACGCCACGTTGTCGTAGAGGTCCATCGAACCGAACATGGCGCCGTCCTGGAACAGGACACCAAACAGTTTGCGGATCTCATACAGCTTGCGCTCAGAACAGTTGGCGATGTCGACACCATCGATGTAGACATGGCCGGCGTTGGGCTTCAACAAACCGATGAGGGTCTTGAGGAAAACCGACTTGCCCGTGCCCGAAGGGCCGAGCATGACCGAAATTTCGCCTTCCGGGATCGTCAGCGAAACATCGTGCCAAATCGTCTGACTACCGAACTTTTTGGTGAGTCCCTCAACAACAATTTCAATGCCCACGGACGCCCCTCCTTGCTTACCGTGGTCTGCCGGCTTTGGCCGACGAACACTCCTGCAGAAATCCCACGTGACCTGGGACACTCAGCCTAACGAACAAGTAACGGCAAGGTTACGTTTTCTGGCGGCTGGGGCGAACCTTTTGAACACGCGCAATTCGGGAAACATACCCCATGTAAATCTGAGTGACAATTTACACGTCCACGTGATGGCCGTCACGCGACAAAGGCGCCCGCCCCCGGAGGGACGGACGCCTTTTACTGCTTGTCCGAATATTGCTTTGCGAACAGTTACTTGACGGTAACCGTGGCGCCGG
>JBDSQP010000379.1:0-4962 GCA_039929755.1 Aeromicrobium sp.
CGGGTTTCCTTCTTGGTCGTGCCAGACGAAGAGCAGACCGCTGCGGACGTCGGTGGTCCAGGAGCGAGTGCGGGCCAGGCGGGGGGTGCGCTTTGCGTAGGGGACCAGCTTGCACTTGCCGTCGCCACCCCAACGCCAGTCGTGGAACGGGCAGGCGATCTCGTCGCCTTTGACCGTGCCCTGCGTCAGGTCACCGCCCATGTGCCGGCAGTAACCGTCCAGCACATGCAACTCCCCTTTCGAGTCGGCCCACACCACGAGCTTGCCGCCGAAGGCATAGACCTCGTGCGGTTTGCCGTCGATGAAGTCGCGCTCGAGGCCGAGACAGTGCCAGCCCCTGGCGAACCGCGACGGAACCGAACCAATATCCAAAGAGCGAGTCTCAGTCACGACTGCCTCCCCACTTGTTTAGACCAGATGAGTTGCGGGTCTTGGTAGACCAAAACGAGAACACGTTATAGTTTTACCACATGTACGTCTCTCTGACAGCCGACCAACTCCGCCTTCGCGATGAGCTGCGGGGCTATTTCTCCGAACTCGTCACTCCCGAACGCCGCGCCGCCCTGGCAGCAGCCTCCGGGGAGTTTGGCGATGTGACCGTCTACAAAGAGGTCATCCGTCAACTCGGCACTGACGGCTGGCTTGGCATGGGTTGGCCCAAGGAGTACGGCGGCCAAGAACGTTCGATGGTCGATGAGCTCATCTTCACCAACGTCGCCGCGGTCGCGGGGGTGCCGATCCCCTACCTCACCCTGAACACGGTCGGCCCAACGATCATGAGATACGGCACCGAGACGCAGAAAGAATACTTCCTCCCCCGGATTGTGAATGGGGAGCTGCATTTCTCGATCGGCTACTCAGAACCGGGCTCCGGCACGGACCTGGCTTCGCTGCGCACCAAGGCCGAGTTGGACGAGTCCACCGGCGAATGGGTGGTCAACGGTCAGAAGATGTGGACTTCCCTGATCCAGTACGCCGACTGGATCTGGATGGCCTGCCGGACGGACCCCGATCTCCCCCGCCACAAGGGCCTGTCGATGATCCTCGTCCCGGCTGACGCCCAGGGATTCTCCTACACACCCGTGCACACGATCGCCGGTGTCGGAACGAGTGCCACCTACTACGACAACGTACGAGTTCCCGCCGAGAACCTGATTGGCGGACGCGGGGGTGGCTGGGCACTCATCACGAACCAGCTCAACCGTGAACGGGTCGCGCTGACATCCTCTGCCCCCCTGGTTCACTCGATCGAGCTTGTCACCGACTGGGCACGGCAGACCAAGGACGCGAACGGCGTGCGGGTGATCGACAAGGAGTGGGTGCAGATTCTTCTCGGCCGCGCACAGGCGCGCACCGAGGCCCTGACCCTGATGGGCTGGAAGCTGGCCACCGAGATCGACACCCTTTCCCCGGCAGACGCATCCGCCATCAAGGTGTACGGATCGGAACTGGCCATCGAGGTCTACCGCGCTCTCAAGGAGATCGTCGGGCCTGCATCCACCATCGCGGCCTACTCACCGGGAGCCGTGCTGGCCGGACGTCTCGAACGTTACTTCCGCTCCTCCCTGGTCATGACCTTCGGTGGCGGCACGAACGAGATCCAACGAGACATCATCGGCTACGTCGGGCTCGGCCTTCCGGCCGCACGGCGCTGACCAAACAGACTGCTGAGGAGCGACATGGACTTCAACTTTTCCCCCGAGACCGAGGACGCCGCCGCCCTGGCGGCGACGATTCTCAAGGACCACACCAAGCCCGAGCGCCTGGCCGAGGTCGAGGCCGCCGGCAACAGGTTCGACCCTTTGCTCTGGCGGGCCCTTGGCGACGCCGGCCTGCTCAGCCTCACCACCCCTGAAGCGCATGACGGTGCAGGACTCGGCTTTGTCGAGCTGTGCCGCGTACTCGTCGAGGTGGGCCGGAGGGTCGCTCCGGCGCCGCTTGGCACCGACTCGGTGGCGCGCCTTTTCGTCGGCGAGCACGGCAGCGACGAACAGCAGCGGACGGCATTCGCTTCGAATGTGTTGAGCTGTGCGATCGCAGAGGAACATGAGCATGCACCCGCCGTGCCGACGACGACCGCCGCCCGCGACGGCGAGGAGTTCATACTCACCGGAACGAAGTACCTCGTCCCCGCGGCGACAGTGGCAAACGCATTCCTGGTGACCGCCACGACACCCGACGGCACCGGGGTCTTCCTGGTGGCCGCCGACACCGCTGGCCTGCAGATCCGTGAGCAACACCTGAGCGATGGTGACGTTGTTGGGCTCATCGAGTTCGACGGGGCCCGAGTATCTGCCGACCTCCACGTGGGCGACAGCGAGGCCGCTCAGCGCCTGGTCGATCTACTCACCGTAGCAACGTGCGCCCTCCAACTCGGAGTCACTGAGGGGGCCGTTGCGCTCACCGCGGAGTACGCCAAAGTCCGCGAGCAGTTCGACCGTCCGATCGGCACCTTCCAGGCAGTCTCACAGCGACTCGCAGACGGCTACATCGACACACGCTTCCTGGCCCTCACGGTGTGGCAGGCGGCCTGGCGACTGGCCGAACACCTTCCGGCCACGGAGGCAATCGCCACCGCCAAGCTCTGGGCCGCTGACGCGGGCCACCGGATCGCGCACACGACCGTGCACATCCACGGTGGGGTCGGTGTCGACCTCGACGGAGAGGCCCACCGCTACTTCACCGCGGCCACGAGGTACGACTTCGAGTACGGCGGAGCGACGGAGCAGGCTCTGCGCCTCGGCAAGCTCCTCGCTGCCCAACCAGCGTGACGATACGAGACCTGCTTCTCGCACGTGCCGAACAGGACACCCCGGCACTGTTGACCCACGAACGCTCGTGGACCTGGCGCGAGTTCGTCGCCGCTGCCTCGGCCAGGGCCGCTGCGGTCGCACAAATTCTCGACCCGCAACGCCCTCCGCACGTCGGGCTCTTGATGGACAACACAGCCGAGATGCTTCTTGGACTGGCTGCCGCAGGGTTCGGCGGACACGTAGCGGTCGGCGTCAACAGCACCCGACGAGGCGAAGCCCTGCTAACCGACCTCCGACGAGCCGACGTCCAGCTACTCCTCACGGACCCCACCCAGCGCCAACTCCTCAGCGGACTCGACCTGTCCGGAATCCAGTTGATCGACACCGATGGCAAAGGGTGGCGCGATCTGGTGGGCGAAATGGATGGCGCTGCGCCAGTGGCCACCCCCACCGACGACTCTCTCTTCATGCTGATCTTCACGTCGGGCACGAGCGGCCGCCCGAAGGCGGTGCGGATCACCCACTCGAAAGTGACCTACCCCGGTCAATACCTCTCCGAACGGCTCGGTCTCTCTGGCGACGATGTGCACTACGTCGCGATGCCGTTGTTCCATTCGAACGCGGTCATGGCGGGTTGGGCACCCGCGCTCTTCAACGGCGCCACGGTCGCACTGAGGGAGAAGTTCTCGGCTTCGGAGTTCCTGGCCGACGTCCGCCGTTTCGGGGCGACGTATGCGTCGTATGTCGGCAAGCCGCTGACCTATGTCCTGGCCACGCCCGAGCTTCCCGACGATGCCGACAGCACGCTGCGACTCGTCTTCGGCAACGAAGCCGGAGACCGCGACATCCGCGCATTTGGCGAGCGCTTTGGGTGCCACGTGGTGGACGGATTCGGCTCGACGGAGAACGCGGTCATCGTCAGCAAGATCCCGGGTACGCCGCCGAGTGCGCTCGGCTGGCCGGCCGAGGGGGTCGCCGTACATGACCCGGAGACCGGCAAGGAATGTCCCCGCGCGGAGCTCGAGGCGAATGGGAGGGTGGTCAATCTCGACGAGTGCGTCGGCGAGTTGGTGAACACCACTGGCGCCGGCCAATTCGCCGGCTACTACAACGACGAAGAGGCGACCGCCGAGCGTATGCGCGGCGGGATGTATTGGTCCGGGGACCTCGCCTACCGCGACTCCGACGGGTGGGTCTACTTCGCCGGGCGGACCGCCGCGTGGCTCCGCGTCGACGGCGAGAACCTCGCCTGTGCCCCGATCGAGCAGATCCTCCTGCGCCATCCAGCGATCGATCAGGCGGCCGTCTACGCCGTGCCCGACGAACGCTCCGGCGACCAGGTTGCAGCCGCGCTGGTTTTGCGCGGCGACCTCGGCCCGGCCGAGCTTGAACGCTTCCTCGACGAGCAGCCGGATCTTTCGCCCAAGGCACGACCGCGCTACGTACGACTGGTCGGCGACCTACCCCGCACCGCGACGCACAAGGTGCTCCATCGCGAACTCACCGCGGCCGGGATCACCGGGATCACGTGGACTCGCGAGGAGCGCGGAACCCGCTACCTCTAGCGAGTCGAAAGCTGTCGATGGTGGCGATAGACCGCAGAGTCGTGGTCGTCCAATTGTCGATCCGACAAGGGTGACCCACCCCAGGGCTATCGTTTTTGCCAGAGGTACCCAAGGGAGGGGTTGCTCTATGTCTGATACAACTGCGCGCCGGGGAGTCGGCCGCACAGCGGCTGCTTTCATGGCCACGATGGCGCTCGTTGCAGCGATGTTGGCAGCGTCCAGTTCGCTGCGCACTGCATCGGCGGCTGACCCCGTGGCGACCACCACGACCCTCACGGTGAATCCCGATGGAACCGGAACGATCCTGGTCACCGCCGAAGGCGCCACGCCCACCACCAACTACGTCGACATGTGGGTCGACTCCACCTGGCAGAGGGCATACGCCCTGACCGCCGGAAGCGCCACGTTCGCGCTCGGCACCCAATCGCTCGGCGACCACCGCATCACTGCCCGCTACCGAGCCGACGCCACCACACAGGCGAGCCAGGCAAGCATTCTGTGGACCGCTCCCGGCACCATCGCGTACCCGACCACCACCAAGCTGACGCTGAACCCAGACGGCACCGGAAACATCCTGGTCACTGCCGAAGGCGGCGCTACTCCAACGAACCTCGTCGACCTGTGGGTCGACTCCACCTGGCAAA
>JBDSQP010000380.1:0-7948 GCA_039929755.1 Aeromicrobium sp.
CGATCGCGTTCACCCGACGGGCGTGCAGCGAGCGAGACGAACAACCCTGGGGCCTGCGCAGCATACGCTTCGGCGATTGCCAGCCCGATATCGGACGTTCCGCCCAGGATGAGGAGGGTCTGTGGGACTCCGAGGGAGTTGATCATGAATTCTCCATGCTTATTTGGGTCACAGGTCCAGTCGGCGGGAAAGGTCGGATTGAAACCGCCCTGACGGATCGACGGTGGCACGGATGGATGCGAACTCGTCAAGACGCGGATACATCGTATGGATGGCGCGAGCGCTCGTACGTGAATCCTTCGCAAGATAGACACGCCCGTATGCGGAGATCACGAGCTCGTCGAGTTCGTTGAGAAGCGGCTGTAGACCACGACGCACCGGAAGATCGATCGCGAGAGCCCAACCTGCAATGGGGAACGAGAGGGGTGAGCGGTTGCCGGGACCAAAGCGCTTCAGCACGTTGAGTGAAGAAACGTGTGGTGATTCGGCGATACGTCGCACAGATTCTGCGAAGACGTCTTCGGCGCCGAAGGGAACGACGAACTGGTACTGACAAAGACCCTTGGATCCGTAGACCTTGTTCCAGTCGCCGACGAGGTCCAGGGGGTGGAAGAACTGGGTGATGTCCTGAACCTCGCGATCACGTCGGGCGGGCGCCTTGGCGAACCAGAGCGAATTGAATGCGCGTGCAGAAACACGATTGACCAGGCCGTTCGGAAGAGTGAAGG
The DNA here is from genome assembly GCA_039929755.1 of Aeromicrobium sp. Lineage (GTDB taxonomy): Bacteria > Actinomycetota > Actinomycetes > Propionibacteriales > Nocardioidaceae > JACMOZ01. The sequence continues at coordinate 729 of JBDSQP010000380.1, forward strand.
GGACAGTTCCGAACTGTTTGGCGGCCAGGTTCCTCGCCGAAGATTGCTCGGCAGGACTGAGGTCGGCGAGGCGTGCTGAATTGCCCCGCGTGACCACGGCCCTGCCCAGATTGTCACCAGTCGTCGCCGTGTCGAACCAGGCAACCGAGTACTCGTAGCGGTCGTCGCGATCGGTCAAGGTGGTCAACAATTGGTCAAGGTTCCTGACCCGTTCGGTGTCGACCAGAAAGTATGAGGATTCAACCTTCTTGAGCGCGATCGTGGCCTGGGTGACGATGCCGGTCAGGCCCATGCCTCCGATCGTTGCCCAGAACAGCCCGGCCTGCGGACCGTTCGGCGTCAGGGTCAAGACGTCGCCGGAGGCGAGCAGGAGATCCATCTCCAGGATGTGATTGCCGAAGCTGCCGCTGACGTGGTGGTTCTTGCCATGGACGTCGGCCGCGATCGCGCCACCGACGGTGACTTGGCGTGTTCCCGGGATGACGGGCAACCACAAACCGTGGGGGAGCAGCGCCCTCATCAAGGTGTCGAGGCTGATCCCGCTCTCGACCGTGACGGTCGCAGTCGTTTGGTCGAGGTCGAGGATTCGCTGCCAGCCGGTGAGGTCGATGACTGTGCCTCCGGCGTTTTGCGCGGCGTCCCCATAGCTCCGGCCAAGTCCCCTGACAATTGCTCCCCGACCACCGGCGCTCGAGATGATCGAGGAGAGTTCTGCAACTGATCGGGGCGTCGCCGAGAATGCCAGCGAAGGTCTCGTTCGTCCCCAGCCTTGGAAGGCAGTCGTCATGACTGATAGACGCCGATCGCGAAGACCAGAACCCAGGTCAGGCCGATGACCAGAAGCACAGGGTCGCGTAGAACGGCCTCCTCGGGTTCGTCAGCGAGCCCACGATCGATGTCGACCGCATATCTGAGGAGACCCATAACGAAAGGCGCGATCGAAATCGCTTGCCAATTGATTCCGGATCCCCTGGCGATTTCAAAGGCCCACAGGCTGTAAGCGGTCACCGTGACGGCGGCCGCGAGGCTCCATACAAAGCGAAGGTACGACTCCGAGTAGTCGGCCAGCGTGCGCCGCGTTGCGCCGTCGCTGCCCAGATTGCGGAGCTCGGAGTAGCGCTTGCCGGCGACCATGAAGAGGGAGCCGAACGCCGCGACCAACAGGAACCATTGCGACAACGGCACATCGATTGCGACCCCGCCCGCAATCGCGCGAAGCAGGAATCCGCCGGCGACAATCGCTAGGTCGACGACGGCCTGGTTCTTGAGCCACAAGGCGTACGCGACCTGAATCACGAGATAGACCAGGAGAGTCACAGCTAGTTCAGGGCTGATCAGCCAGCCGAGCGCCAGACCGGTCACGGCAAGGATTGCGGCCACCACCAGAGCCGTGGCGGCGCTCAGGTCACCGGCGGCTATCGGCCGGAGGCGTTTGCGGGGATGTCGGCGATCGTCCTCGGCGTCGATCACATCGTTGTTGAGATATACCGCAGCCGCTACCAGGGTGAACGAGATGAATGCGCCCGCGACGTGGAGCGGGACCTTTGCTTGGGTGAGTACTCCTGCAGCCAATGGGGCAGCCACGACAAGGAGATTTTTGGCCCACTGACGCGGACGGGTCGACACCAATATCGGGTGGAGCCGGTACGCGAGCTGGAGGTCCGTCATGAGGCCCTCGCCTTTTGTTCGTGACCCACCCCGACTGTTAAGATTGAGGTTGTCTGAGGGAGGACATAAACGTGGGAACAATCACGGGCGGACTGATCGCCTTTTTCGTAGGTCTCGGCCTTGCCGGAGCAACTGTTGTCGGTATCGTGCAGTCGCAGAACAACGCGAACACGAAGACTGTCGATACTACTTCGGTGAGTTACGGCTCCAACAAGTGAAGCAATAACTTCACAGGCGCTGGGGTGCTTCATCTCAGCAGTTTTCAATTACGTGGGCGAATTCCTTTTGGGAGTTCGTCCACGTGAATTTGTGGGACTTTTCCAGCGCACCCTGCCCGAGGAAGTTGCGCCATTCCTCGTCGACGACAAGATCTCGTACAGCCGCTATGAACTCACTTCTCGTGTCGACGAGAAGGCCCGAGTCCTTGTGGTCGATCGACTCGTTGGTTCCGCCCGCTGAGCGGTAGGCGACACTCGGCGTGGAGTGTGTTCCGGCTTCGCCGATCACGATTCCCCACCCCTCCTTGAGTGACGGCAAAGCCATGATCCAGGCGCGCGCATAGATGTTGTGCTTCGCGTCGTCGTCGACGAATCCATGGAAAATGACGCGGTCGGCGACTTCGTGGTCGTGCGCGTAGGTCCGAAGCTCCTCTTCCCACCAACCCGCACCGACGATGTCCAGGACGAGGTCGGGAATTTCACCCTTCAACGCCACGAGCGCATCGATGGCGTGTTCGATCTGCTTGTGTGGAACAAGTCGCCCGACAACGCAGATCCGGGGTGTGGCTGAGCGGACCATTTCCACGGGCGGTGCAAAGTCATTGCCGTTGTGCACGATCGAGATCCGGTCCCGGTCGACGCCTAGGTCGATGAGTTCTTCGCGAGTCGCAGAGGACACGGCGATGTATCGGCTCTTGCGATAGAGCCGCGGCGAGAGCCGACTTTCGATCCACCATCCGACTTTGCCCATCAGGCCGGGATAGACGACCGGCCATTGCTCGCGATGTACGTGGTGTACGAGGACGACGACCGGCTTGCGGGTCGCAAGACGGGTAAAGAAGGGCAGGCCGTTCTGTACGTCGACGACCAGGTCGATCTTGCCGAAGCGACGGAGAAGAATTCCGAAGAAGACCCGGACGTAGACGTCGAGCTTGGATCCGCGACGTGCGAAACGTACGCCGTCGACGACCTCGTCGCGCGGGGCATCAGAGTGTTCGGCGCAGACGATCGTCACATTGTGGCCGCGGTCGACGAGACCGCGCGCCATCGATTCGACGTAGCGTTCTGAGCCCCCGCCTTCGGGGTTTCTGGTGTCGCGCCAATTGCAAAACAGCACATGCATGGCAAATGCCCTCCAGCCGACGGGAAACGTCGACCGATCTCTTAGTGCCGGATGATGAATCCGACTGCTCCCTCAGAACCTGCGCGAACGCCGGTCTCCCTCTGAGTCCGTTCCCTCAACGGATAGCAAATTCTAACAGTTTTGGTGGGCCATACGTCGGGTAAGGTTCTGCGCGTGCCTGAGTCGATCGCCCGCCCCACGCTGAGGCGCTCATGGCGATTGTTCAGGGCATTTCGGGTTGAGCAGACCGATCCAGATCACTTTTACGGGACCTTGGCCAGAGACTCTGTCGCGCAGATCTCGGAGTTCCACGAACTCGCAGGTCAGCGGGTCCTCGACGTCGGCGGCGGGCCTGGCTATTTTGCCGACGCGTTCCGTGCCGTCGGTGCAACGTACAACTCTCTCGATGCCGATCTCGGCGAGCTGTCCGGCCTTGGAGAGCCCGAACCGGGCACCGTTTTGGGCAGCGGTATGGAATTGCCGTTCCGCGATTCGAGCTTCGACGTGACCTATTCGTCCAACGTCCTTGAGCATGTGGACAAGCCGTGGACGATGGCCGAGGAAATGGTCCGGGTGACGAAGTCTGGAGGGCTGATCTTCCTCTCCTACACGCTGTGGTTCGGACCATGGGGCGGGCATGAAACAGCTCCGTGGCATTTCCTCGGCGGTCATCGTGCCGCCCGGCGGTATGAACGCAAACACGGGCATCCGCCCAAGAATGTCTTCGGTGAATCCCTGTTCCCGGTTACCGCCGCCGGTGGTTTGAAGTGGGCCCGCCGACAAACAGGTGCTGCCATAGTCGTACTCATGCCGCGTTACCTTCCTCGCTGGTCCTGGTGGGTCCTCCAGGTGCCGGGACTTCGTGAGCTCGTGACGTGGAACCTTGCCCTCGTGTTGAGAAAGAAGTGAACGGGACGGCGGGCGACGGTGGTTGGCGTCTCAGACGCATTGCCACGTGCCTCGTCTTTCTCGCCGCCTGTATGCTCCAGGCGCCGGGCCGGATCGTCGGGGACACAAAGATCGACCTTGCGGTCGACCCGTTCGGATTCCTGCACAGGGCGTTGGGTCTCTGGGATGCCAGTGGCTTCGCCGGTCAGGTTCAGAACCAGGCATACGGCTACTTGTTTCCGATGGGACCGTTCTTCGGGGTCGGTGAGTGGCTCGGTCTCTCGCCTTGGATCGTGCAGCGCCTGTGGTGGGCACTGATTCTGTCGATCGCGTTTCTCGGGGCGAATCGCGTGGCGGAGAAGTTGGGTATCGGCAGCCCGGCGAGCCGATTCCTCGGCGCACTGGTTTTCGCGCTGTCGCCGCGAATCCTGTCCGTCATGGGAGCGGTGTCGATCGAAGCATTTCCGAGTGCCTTGGCACCTTGGGTCGTCATACCGCTTGTCGGAGTGGTCGGTCGAAAGAAGGCCGCCGCGCTTTCCGCACTCGCGGTCGGCCTCATGGGAGGCGTCAACGCGACGGTCAACCTTGCGGCCATCCTGCCGGCCGTACTCTGGCTTGCGACCCGACGATGGGACAAGGCGCACGCCAAACTCGTGGCGTGGTGGATCGCTTTCGTGGCGGTCGCGACGGTGTGGTGGGTCGTTCCGCTCGGCTTGCTGGGCAAATACAGCCCGCCGTTCCTCGAATACATCGAAAACGCAGCCGTCACCACGCGAACGACGAACCTTGTCGAGACCCTTCGCGGAACGTCCGACTGGGTGGCCTTCATCGGTCCGGCCCTGGGCTCATCGTGGCAAGTGGGCAATGACCTTGTCACTGGTCCCGCCCTCATCCTCAACACGATCATCGTGGCGGCGGCGGGCCTTGTCGGGCTGGCAAGCCGGAACCTCCCGCACCGGGGTTGGCTGCTCAGTTGCCTGGCCACTGGACTCCTACTGGTGACATTCGGGCATACCCAATCTGTTGACGGTTGGTTCGCGCTGTCTCAACAAAACCTCCTCGACGGAGTCCTTTCACCTCTGCGCAACGTGCACAAATTTGATTCGCTCATTCGGTTGTCCCTGGCCCTGGGCGTTGCTTCGCTCCTTGGCACGGTCAACGTCAGGGAGTCGCTCGCCCGACGCCGATTAGGCATGCTTGTCGCGGCAGCCATGGTCGCCGTGTCAACGGTCCTCGTGGCGTCACCGGCGGCGATCTCCCGCGTGGCACCGAGCGGCAGTTTCGCCGAGGTGCCGGGGTATTGGCGCGACACCGGGGCGTGGCTCGATGCCAACCCGCGTGGACGGACGCTCGTTGTTCCCGGGGCACGATTCGGCGTCTACGGCTGGGGAACCACCGGTGATGAGGTGCTTCAGGCACTGACTGATTCGCCGTGGGAGGTTCGTAACGCTATTCCGCTCACGTCGGCTGGGCATATTCGGATGCTCGATGCCATCAAGAGGAGGCTTGTCTCGGGCCGACCATCTGCCGGACTTTCAGACTTCCTAAAGCGCAATGGGATAGGTCGGATTCTGGTCCGCAACGACCTGTCCGACACCGAGCAACACGCCAGGGAACTCAAGGTCAGGCATGTGCTGGAGGGATCGCCGGGGCTCAGCCTCGACCGGACTTTCGGCCCTGAGCTTGCCGTGCCGGAACCATTCGCAACCCTGTATGACGGCGGGATGCGATCGCCCCGCCATGTCATCGAGATCTGGGACGTCGGTGACCTGGCGCCGCCCAGGGTTTCGATTACGCCTCGCTCACAGACGGCCGAGGTCAGCGGCGATCCGCAATCGTTGCTTGATCTGACCGACGCCGGTTTGCTGACCGCCGGGGTCTCCGTATTGACCGGGAACGCGGCCGAAGTCGCCCCTGACGATCGTCCGCTCGGACCAAAGATCCTGACTGACTCGTTCCGTCGGCGGGAGGCAAATTACGGGCGGGCCGACTACACGCAATCGTCGACCCTCACCGCGAGGGAAGAGCTCCGCCTCAAGCGACGATCGCCCGATTTCTATCCCTTCGCCCCTAGTGGTCGTCTCGCCACGGGGGAGTGGACGGGGGTCAAAGACGTCGTCGCCTCTTCTTCGGCTGCCGACGCCGACGCGGCCTTCACCATACGGCCGGACAAGTCGGTGGTGGCGGCATTCGACGGCGACACTGGCACGGCCTGGTCAGCGAATCCGGGCACCGTCGGAACCACGCAATCGATCACGGTCACACCGGCTGGACCGACAAATCTTTCGAGCGTCAGGATCGAATTTCCGCGGGATGCCGGTGAGCAGCTTGCCTCGGTCAATGTGCACATCGGGCGACGCGTGATCGCCGCCGAACACCCGGACTCGGACTTCACGGTCTGGTCCGCGCGAGTGGACTCACGTTCGACCGGTCCGATCACGCTGGAGTTCGTACCGGGATCCGGTATGGGGGTACCGGTCACCGTTTCTGAGGTCGCGATCGAGGGCCTTTCGATCGACTATCGGGTGAGGCTTGCCAGGGATCTTTTCGGATCGCCTGACTCAATCGGACTTTTCGCTGCCGCCGGTCGAAGCGATGGCTGCGTTCGCAACAAGGCGGAGGCGGTGCGGTGTTCACGGTTGCTGAAACAAGCCGGTGAAGACGACGGGGGATTGAGGCGCAGGTTCTCCCTGCCGGAGGGAGAGACGTTCTCGCCGACCGCTCAGGCGACCGCGCGGCCCGGCCCGGAGCTGGAGTCCCTGATCGACAAGCTTTCTCCGCGAACGACTGTCGCCTCGGTGTCTTCGAGCGATCTCGATGTGCCTTTAGCCAACGGGCGGGCCCTTCTGGACGGCGATGAAAGTACGACCTGGATCGCGGCTCCCGAGGACGGAAGCCCTACGGTTGTCCTCAAACTCGGCAAGCCCCGGCGGTTGCATCTGCTTCATCTTGAGCTTGCCGATCAGAGGATCGCGTCGAGAGCCCGTTCAGTCACCGTGACCGTCGGGCAAACGTCCCGAGTGTCGAACATTTCGGCTTCGGGTTGGATTTCTTTGCCTGGGACCAAGACCGACACTGTGAAATTGACATTCTCCGGACTCGAACGGACGACATCCTTCGACCCGACAACATTTGACAACACGTTCGTCAACATCGGGATCAAGGAGATCTCGATCGACGGAGTCGAGCCCAACACACCCACTTCGACCAGATCCCAGATCTTGCCCTGCGGTTCGGGTCCCGCGGGGATGATCGATGGCGAGCCAGTCACGACATCGGTCACAGTCACAGCGAACGTGCTTCGGGAACTTTTGCCTGTCGAG
>JBDSQP010000381.1:0-4100 GCA_039929755.1 Aeromicrobium sp.
GACCCCGGGAGAGCCCGTGATGCCCACGACATGCGCCTTGCCCGTATGGGGGGCAAGTGCTGCACTGACCTCGCGGAGAAGCGGTGATGCGTCTTCGACCAACGAAATCAGCCGCGCGACGGCCCGGGCTTCCCCGGCCTGTGCACGTGACACAAGCTCGGGGACGGGAATCGCGCGGCTGTTTCGAGTAGCCACTTGTTTGACTGGATTCAGCTCTTGGGGACGCGCACGATGAGGGCGTCGCCCTGACCGCCGCCGCCACACAGGGCAGCCGCGCCGATTCCGCCGCCGCGACGCTGAAGCTCGAGCGCGAGGTGGAGGACGATACGTGCGCCGCTCATACCGAGGGGGTGACCGATCGAGATCGCACCACCGTTGACGTTGACCTTGTCTTCGTCGATGCCCAACTGGCGGGCCGAAGCGATGCCAACCGCAGCGAATGCTTCGTTGATCTCAAGTAGGTCGAGATCGGTCGGCTTGATGCCTTCCTTCTCGCATGCCTTGGCGATGGCGTTTGCAGGCTGAAGTTGAAGCGTCGAGTCCGGACCGGCAACGATGCCGGTGGCACCGATTTCGGCGAGCCAGGTCAAACCGAGCTCCTCGGCCTTCGCCTTGCTCATGACGATGACAGCGGCAGCACCGTCGGAGATCTGGCTTGCCGAGCCTGCGGTGATGGTGCCCGCTTTGTCGAAGGCGGGACGAAGCTTGCCGAGGGACTCCGCGGTCGTGTCGCCGCGCACTCCTTCGTCGGAGCTGACGACGATGTCATCGCCGCGGCGGCTGGGGATCGTGACCGGGACGATCTCTTCGTCGAAGACACCGTTCTTCTGCCCAAGGGCGGCGAGCTGGTGCGAACGGGCCGCAAAAGCATCCTGCTCTTCACGGCTCAAGCCGAGACCTTCTGCGTTGCAACGTTCGGTGAGTGAACCCATCGCCTGGTCGGTGAGGACGTCATAGAGACCGTCGTAGGCCATCGAGTCGACGAGCTTCGTGTCGCCGTACTTGGTGCCTTCGCGCGAACCGGCGAGGTAGTGCGGGGCCTGAGTCATGGACTCCTGGCCGCCGGCGACGATGATTTCGAATTCACCGGCCCGGATCAGCTGATCGGCAAGTGAGATGGCGTTGATGCCCGACAAACACACCTTGTTGATGGTGAGCGCGGGGACGCTGAGCGGGATGCCAGCCTTGTTGGCGGCCTGGCGGGCGGGGATCTGGCCGGCGCCGGCGGTCAGAACCTGGCCCATGATCACGTAGTCGATCTGTTCAGCGGCTACGCCGGCCTTCTCGAGCGCGCCCTTGATGGCGATACCACCGAGGTCCGAGCCGGACAGCGTCTTCAAACCGCCGAGCAAACGGCCGATCGGGGTACGTGCGCCGGCGACGATCACGGACTGAGTCATTGAGGTTCTCCTTCGGGTGACAATGGGATCAACTGTACCCACGGCAATCGCCTGCCCGCTTCCGGTGTAGCGGAGATCACGATCGACTCGTCCGAGCCGTGCCCTAGGCTGCTATGCATGGTTCCCAAGCATCTCCTCATCGCCATCGACCACGTCGGAATCGCCGTTCCAGACCTCGATGACGCCCTCGAGTTCTATGCCAACACGTTCGGCCTCCACTCTGTCCACGAAGAGGTCAACGAAGAACAGGGCGTGCGCGAAGCCATGCTGGCTGTCGGCGACTCCGATCAGCGCATCCAGTTGTTGGCTCCGCTCAACGAAGACTCGACGATCGCCAAGTTCATTGCCCGAAACGGGCAAGGCATCCAGCAACTCGCCTACCGAGTCACCGACATCGATGCCGTCTCCGCCACCCTTCGCGAACGCGGCGTACGCCTCTTGTACGACGCCCCCAAACGTGGCACTTCCGACAGCCGGGTTAATTTCGTACACCCCAAGGACGCCGGCGGGGTACTCGTCGAACTCGTCGAGCCCGCGGCCGCACACTGACCCTCACCCCGATTTGAGAACGCGCTGAGGGGCGGATCACACCCGTGTTTTATGGCCCGAAACGCGACCGACCGGTAACATCTCGTGGAATGCCCAAAAGCTGAAGCAACAGCCGCCTGTCACCCTGGAGGACGACGTGCAAAACATTCTCGATGCCATCCTGGCCGGAGATACCAGTAACGAAGAGTTCGGCAACATCGAACTTCCCGATTCCTACAAGGGCATCACTGTCCACAAGGATGAGGTCGATATGTTCGAGGGCCTCGCCAGCCGCGACAAGGACCCCCGCAAGAGCCTCCACCTCGATGACGTCCCAATTCCTGAGCTCGCCCCCGGCGAAGCGCTTGTGGCAGTCATGGCCAGCTCGATCAACTACAACACAGTCTGGACCTCGATCTTCGAGCCGGTCTCGACGTTCTCGTTCCTCGAGCGCTACGGCAGGCTCTCGCCAATCACGAAGCGGCACGACCTGCCTTATCACGTGGTCGGCTCCGACCTCTCCGGTGTCGTTCTCCGTACAGGCCTAGGTGTCAACCGCTGGGAGCCCGGTCAGGAAGTCGTCGCACACTGCCTCTCGGTCGAACTCGAGAGCCCCGACGGCCACAACGACACGATGATGGATCCCGAACAGCGCATCTGGGGATTCGAGACGAACTTCGGTGGCCTCGCCCATCTCGCCATCGTCAAGGCCAATCAGCTCATGCCCAAACCCCAACACCTCACGTGGGAAGAGGCGGCCAGCCCCGGGCTCGTCAACTCCACCGCATACCGCCAGCTCGTTTCGAAGAACGGCGCCGATATGAAGCAGGGCGACACCGTCCTGATCTGGGGTGCCTCCGGCGGACTCGGTTCGTATGCGACACAGTTCGCCCTCAATGGCGGCGCGACGCCCGTCTGTGTCGTCTCCTCGCCCGAGAAGGCCGCGATCGTCCGCAGCATGGGTGCCGAGCACATCATCGACCGCTCGGCCGAGGGCTACAAGTTCTGGAAGGACGAGGACACCCAGGACCCGAAGGAGTGGCAGCGGTTCGGCAAGAAGATCCGTGAGCTCACCGGTGGCGACGATCCAGACATCGTGTTCGAGCACCCGGGACGCGAAACCTTCGGCGCCAGCGTCTATGTCGCTCGCAAGGGCGGCACCATCGTCACTTGCGCGTCGACCTCGGGCTACATGCACCAGTACGACAACCGTTACCTCTGGATGAATCTCAAGCGGATTGTCAGCTCGCACTTCGCCAACTACCGCGAGTCATGGGAAGCCAACAAGCTCATCGACAAGGGACTCATCCACCCGACGGTCTCTAAGGTCTACAAACTTGAAGACACCGGCCAGGCCGCCCTCGACGTCCACCACAACCTCCACCAGGGCAAGGTCGGCGTGCTGTGCCTTGCACCCGAAGAGGGCCTCGGCGTACGCAATGAGGAAAAGCGCGCCAAGCACATCGACGCGATCAACCGCTTCCGAGGGATCTGAGGAACGAAGATCCCGAGGAAGCCATCAGCGCAGTCGAGAGATCTGAGGAACGAAGATCCCGAGGAAGCCATCAGCGCAGTCGAGGGATCTGATCTACTGCGAGACTGCGACGCCCAGGGACATGGCCGCCATGACCTTGGGCGCGTCGTCTTCGTAGAAGACCTCAAGTTCGGCCAGCTCGAAACCGGCATCGGTCAAGAGATCGGGGATGCGCCTGGTCAGGTGGCAACCACCGAACAACCTTTTTTGCATGGGCTCCAAACGGTGCTGCCAACGTCGCACTCGCTCGTCGGGGGCCAGCCCATGCTCGACGAAGCGCAACGTGCCTCCCGGTTTCAGCACGCGCTGAACCTCACCGAGCGCTTCCTCGATGTCGGGGATCGTGCACATGGTCCAGGTCGAAAGGGCAGCATCGAACGAGTCGTCGGCGAACGGCAACTTCTGGGCATCCAGTCCTGCCTGCCGTATCGGGATCGGGCTTGCAGCGACCCGGTCGCGTGCTAGCTTCCAACCAAGTCCCGCAGGCTCGACGGCTGTGACGCTAGAAATTCCGGCCGGGTAGAACGGCACGTTCAGCCCTGACCCGAAGCCGATCTCGACGACCTCACCCTCGAGCCCTTCACAAACTCGCTGCCGAAGCGGATCAGAGGCCTTCATGCCACAGGCGACATTGATAA
>JBDSQP010000382.1:0-2164 GCA_039929755.1 Aeromicrobium sp.
GGTGACTCCGGTGATGAGGACGCGTTTCTGCTCAGTCATGTAGATAGGTTCCCGTCGACGTTGTACGTATTGAGCATATTGGTCTCCCGATCCGTCGGTGAACAGTCATGGCGTTTTGGGGCATTTCATTGCACCGATAGACTGATTTCATGGCTTTTGAAATCCCGTCGGACCTCCATGCCGACCTCATGCCCTTCGCTTGGCTTCTGGGCACGTGGCACGGCAACGGCAAGGGCCAATACCCGACGATCGAGCCATTCGCATTCGAGCAGGATGTCGTGTTCGCACACGACGGACGGCGTTTCATCCACTATTTCAGCCGCGCGTGGATCACCGATGACGAAGGCAACCGGGTCCGCAACGGTGCGTTGGAGACCGGTTTCCTTCGCCCCGCCGGAGAGTCCGATGAAGGCGGCATCAGTGTCGAGCTCGTGCTCGCTCACCCGACCGGCTACGCAGAGGTCTGGTACGGCAACCTCGAGGGCCCCCGGCTCACCCTCTCGACCGATATTGTCGCCCGCACCAACACGGCCAAGGAATACACTGCCGGTCAGCGTATGTATGGCCTTGTCGAAGGCGATCTCATGTATGCCCTCGACATGGCCGCCGAGGGGCAGCATCTTCAATCTCATCTGTGGGGTCAGCTCAAACGTGTCTAGGAAAAGTCCACTCCTCGCTTTGCCGGGAGCCGTTGAGGGCGACGCGCCCGACACGGGAGTCGCTGCCCATTACGGAGCCATCAGTTCCGAACAGAAGCGCTTCCTCGCCGGCGGCACGTTCGTCGACCTGTCGCACCGCGATGTCATCACGATCAGCGGACCCGACAGGCTGACCTGGCTACATTCGCTCACGACCCAGTTCCTCGAGGGTCTTGCGCCCGGCGTGACGACCGATGTGCTCGTCCTGACGCCGCAGGGCCGGGTTGAGCACGCATTCACCGGAACCGATGATGGCGAGACCTTCTGGGCGCACACGGAGCCCGACCTTGGTGCGGCGCTGGTTGCCTTCCTCGAAAAGATGAAGTTCATGACGCGTGTCGAGGTGGGTCTGGCCACAGACGACTGGGCAGTCCTCGGCATGCCCGGTCTGACGTTCAAACTCGTGCCCCGCGCAGAACTCGACAAGCAGCCGGAATTGCTCGGCAGTCCCGTCGGAACGTGGGCCTGGGAGGCCCTCCGCATCGAGGCGGGCCGTGCCCGCATGGGTCTTGACACCGACGACAACGCGATCCCCAATGAACTCGGCTGGATCGGGTCGGCTGTTCACCTCGACAAGGGTTGCTATCGAGGTCAGGAAACGGTTGCCCGCGTCCACACTCTTGGCAAACCGCCGCGACGGCTCGTGCTGCTCCACCTCGACGGTGCCGCCGAGCGCCTCCCCGCACACGGCACCGACCTGTTGCTCGATGACAAACGCGTGGGCTTCATCGGCTCAACGGCCAGGCACCACGAACTCGGTCCCATTGCACTTGCGCTCGTCAAGCGCAATGTGGACCCCGAAGCCACGCTGACCGCCGACGGAGTTGCCGCCGCCCAAGAGCTCATCGTCGATCCTGAGGTCGGCCTCCACGTCCGTCCTGTGCTGAGATAGCGGCAGAAATGGAAGAGACACCTGGCGGAGAGTCGGCATCAGACAACCGCATCCGTGAATCCCATACCAACCGATTCAGGATTTTGACGGTTTGTACGGCCAACATCTGTCGCTCACCGCTGATGGAGCTTCTGTTGCGTCAGCAACTCGACACCTCGGTCTATGAAGTCGGCAGCGCGGGCGTACGGGGGTTCAAGAACGCCCCGATGGATCCCGACGCCGCCATCCAGGCGACTCGTTTCGGCGCCGATCCGCAATACTTCAAGTCGCGGCCACTCACATCCGACATGGTGAAGGTCAGTGGTCTGATCCTGACCGCAACACGCGAGCACCGCTCCAGCGTGCTCGTTGCTGAGCCCATGGCGTTGCGCCGCACCTTCACCCTGCTTGAGTTCGCTAAACTTGCCATGGAGTACCGCGCCGAGCCCCTCAGCGAACTCATCGCCGACGCCAGCCGCCATCGCAGTCATGCCACCGGCGAGATCGAAATCAACGACCCTTACCTGCAAGGCGAACTCGTGCATCAACAGATCGCCGAACGCATTCTGGTCGCTGTCCGTCAGATCACTGCGGT
>JBDSQP010000383.1:0-3617 GCA_039929755.1 Aeromicrobium sp.
TGTCTATGCTTCACTTTTTGAGGCAATGGGTATGGAGGGGCGGGTCATCGGAGTCGATATCGAAATCCGGCCGCATAACCGCAGTGCGGACCTGAAAGTTTGCTAGACGCCAGTTTGAGTTTCGGTAGTATCCGCCAGCTTCATAGGTCCCTTTGTACAGCTCGATGTATTTGTTGCATCCTTCGCACTTCGGGTCCGAGAGCCTTTGAAGTTCTTTGACGTCGCCGGTGTTTGAGGCGTAGTTGAAGACCTCGACGTAGTGCTTGACGAAGGCGACTGCGCCGTCGACGGTGTTGTCCTGCGCGGCCGATGGCATGGTGGGCGCGGTGATGGTTGGCTCAGCGGAATGCTTTGGCTCTTTGGGCTCGTCCTTGCCGCAACCCGAAAACAACAAAGTCGTTGCGATGAAAAGCGCGATAACTCGCACAGTGATCCCCCGATCGTGTGGCTGCAAATGTATCGACCGCAATCGGGACTCGTAAGCCCCGCGACCGAGATTGTGGACAAGCCACCTTGCAGAAGGTCAGACGCCTTCCCTGAGTGGTCGACCGTGCTCGTCGACGCCGCCATTGATCAGGACGAGAATTCCGTCCACGAATGACCAGATGCTCCCGATTCCGCAGGTGAAAATCGCTACAAGGAGTTGAGCGATGCCCATGTTGGTCTGACCCATATAGAAACGGCCGATACCGAAGGGCAGGAAAATCTGTAGGAGACCGGCAACAATCTTGGACTTTTCCGAGAATGGCTGGCCCGTCACCTGGTGATAGCCGTACGGGGCCTGTGGGTTGGCGCCATAGGGGCCATAGGGATAACTGCCCGGTTGCGGCGCCCAGCCCGGTTGGGGCGGATAGCCACCGGCAGGAGGAGGCGCATAGCCACCAGGAGGAGGCGGCGGAACGGCTCCCGGTGGAGGTCCCTGCGGCGGCAAAGGCTGCGTGGGCTCTTCTGGCTGTCCCTGCTCAGGCGTGGTCATGCCCCCACCCTAGACCGACGCGACCCGTGCGGGATTCCACCGCCCACCGTTGCCAATGACACGCCGGATACGTTTGGGTCATGAAGAATCTGACCACCCGAACCGTCGGGTCGAGTGACTTGGCGGTCTCGACTACCGGCCTGGGCTGCAACGCGTTCGGCACGCGAATCGATGCAGAGCAAACGCAAGCCGTAGTCGATGCGGCAATCGAAGCGGGCATCACGCTGTTCGATACTGCCGACTCGTATGGCACTGGTTCGAGTGAGGAACTCCTTGGTGAGGCGCTCGGCTCCCGACGCCAGGACGCGGTCATCGCCACAAAGTTCGGTATGGCGATGGATGGCACGAACGGCGACGAGACGGCCAGGGCCTCAAAGGCATACATGCGTACGGCGATCGAAGCCAGTCTGCGGAGATTGGGCACGGACTACATCGACCTCTACCAACTGCACACGCCGGACCGAGTCACACCGATCGCCGAAACCCTGGGGGCTATGAGCGAACTCGTCGACGAAGGCCTGGTTCGTTACATCGGCTGTTCCAACCTTGCGGCTTGGGAACTCGTCGAAGCTGATTGGACTGCCCGCACGTGGGGCTTTCAGAATTTCGTGTCGGCGCAGAACGAGTACTCGCTCTACAACCGCACCGCCGAGGTCGAACTGGTGCCGGCCAGCCTTCATCTCGGTGTCGGCATCCTGCCCTACTTCCCGTTGGCGTACGGACTGCTGACCGGAAAGTACCGACGCGGCGAAAAGGCTCCTGCCGGTACGAGGCTGGAGGCCAAGGCGCAGGCGCAAAGGCTCGAGAGTGCGGATTGGAATCGGATCGAGGCCCTTGAGGCATTCGCCGCCGAACGGGATTTGTCCGTGTTGCAGGTCGCTATGGGTGGTCTCGCCGCGCAGCCGGCCGTGGTCAGTGTTATCGCCGGCGCGACCAAACCTGAGCAGGTTTTTGCCAACGTCGAGGCCACGATGTGGGAGCCCGCAGCCGAAGACCTGCAAGCCCTCGATGACATCGGTCGCCCGGCGCAGTCGTACACAACGTTTGCTCCGCGAAGGTGACTCCTCGACACGAGTGAGTCACTCGTCAGCGGGAGAAAGTTGGGCGTCGGGCTGGGAAGCGCCTCACGGCGCGTGGCCGCTCGAAGCGGCTAATTTTGGGACCCGGGGCTACCGCAGCCCGACGTAAAAACAAGCCTAACTGACTCAGTGCAATTTTCCAGAACGTTCGAGTTCTGCGGCACGATGAAGTGCTTTTGCCATGTCGACGAGGCGTGCGGCGCTCTGGGGGTCTTCGATTTCCAGGTGTGCGCGACCGACGCCGATGATGTTCGCGAAGGCGGCCGCGCGATCGAGCGTGACATCGAAGTCGCTGGCGACAATTCCGCGTACGACCGTGTCGACCAGCGCGATCACTTCTTCGGGACCGGGTGGATCGATGACCCCCGCGAGGACTTCTGAAACGGGCGCGAACCTTTTGCCGGCGGCGAATTCCTGCGCGGCCTGGTTCGGCTGGCGATAGACCCACGTACGCAATGCGTAGAGGCGCCACAAGGCACCGGCGACAGTGTCTGCCGCCGCCGGAGCCCACAGCTCGGCGATGACGCTGAGGCCTTCTTCGTCCGCCAGATGGAGGACACGGTCGACCATGCCTTGGTCGTCGCTGTTGCGGGGACCCCGGACGAGGAGATTGGCGATGCGGTGGCCTGCGGCGGTCCGTTCGGCCGGATCTCCGCCGCCGGCCTGGGCTTCGAAGAGCTCCTGGCCGGGCAAGGACGGCTTTTTGAAATCGCTCACGCGAGGGCCTCATAGATCGCGCCGATGTAGGCATCGGATCGAGCGTCACCGGCCGGTCGGGTCATACGAGTGCCCGGTGCGTATTCAAAGATCATCCGATTCATTGCATACGCGATTGTCATGTTGGCGTCGAGGTCATTGACGACGAAGGAGCCGCCGATTCCGCCCCAGAAGCATTTGCGACCTTCGTTGACCGACGGGACGGTCGCTGGCGAGGGAAGCGCGTAGCCGACTCCCCATTTGAGGTCGACTCCGAGCACGAGGTCGAGACCGCGCGCCTGCTCTTCGAAGATCAGGTCGATGGTCTTGGGGGACAGGAGCGAGACTCCGTCGACTTCGCCCCCATGGGAGATGAGTGATTGGACACGGGCGATGGATCGTGCGTTGCCATGGCCGTTGAGGGCGGGTATTTCCCCGGTCTTCCACCGTTCGCCGTGACACTCGCTGATGTTCATGAACGGGCCGGTCAAGGTGCGTAGGGGTATGCCGACCGGATCGATTGCACTGAAGTCCAGATCCAGCGGGCGAGGCGGAGTGACATTAGAGACCCGATCGAAATCTGTGGGCTTCAACCCAATGTGGAAATCGGCTTCGAGCGGTGTGGCAATTTCGGTCGCAAAGAACTCGCCCAGCATTTGCCCGGTGACGCGACGGACGACCTCGCCGACAAGATGACCCTGGTTGAGGAGGTGGTATCCCGCGGCCGTGCCGGGCTCCCACCACGGTTCCTGCGCAGCCAGCATCGAGGTCGACTTCTCCCAGTCGTACAGGTCATCGATGGCCACAGGTTGAGCCCAGCCCGATACGCCCGAAGTGTGGGCCAGAAGGTGGCGTACGAGCACATC
>JBDSQP010000384.1:0-4982 GCA_039929755.1 Aeromicrobium sp.
CGCATTGCCGAGCAGCGTATGCGCGAGGTGGGCCGCTTGCGTTCCATGTGGTTGCCCACCCGGTGACCTTTGGTCACTATTGACCAAACATGACCATCAGGAGCCGGGTGTGACGCGGAGGCGGAGAGTACTCGCAGCAATATGCGCGATCATTGCTGTCGCCCTCGCCGCTGCCTGGCTCCTGTGGTCAAATCCCGAACCGTCGCGGTCGCAGGCGTGGCCGCTGGTGACTCTGCCGACGATCGCCGGCCCGACTGCCAAGCCGAACGTCTGCGAGCAAGAACCATCGTCCGAACCGTTCACTCCAACGCGGATCGACATCGACCACATTCAGGCTCGAATCCCCGTCATCGCCCTTGGCCGAGACGGGAACAACGTTCCGTCGGTACCGCCCATATCCAACGTCGGCAAGGCCGAGTTCGCATGGGACAAACCGCCGGGACTGATGCCGGGATCACCCAAGGGAAACGTGCTGCTCAACGCACACACGTGGCCCGATGGCTCTGCCCTGGGCAACAGGTTGCTCGCCAAGCTCAAGGTCAACGACAAAATCGCCGTTCGAGGAGACAGCACGCACTTGTGCTATCGGGTCACCGAGAAGATCGAGGTCGTCGCATCCAACGGATTCCCCGCATACTACGAGCGCGAGGGAGACCCACAATTGGCCATCATTGTGTGTTCGGGCACGAGGCTTGGCCCCGGTCACTGGACCAAGCGAACCATCTGGTTCGCCGCTCCCATCACGGCTTAGGCGTCAACACACCTAACGAGGAGACGCGTCTCCGGACTCATCCATCAAGTCTGCATATTGATCGGGAATCGGTGCGCCCGATTCGCCATGGAGTTCGCGCTGCAAGCCACTGAAGTCAGTATCCAAAGTACGGTACTTCAGGTCGCGCGCGACCTTCGTCTGTTTTGCCTTTGCACGGCCGCGACCCATAAGGTTCGACCCCCTCGCACAGATTAGTAAGTCAGTATGTCGTGCTCAAAAGATTACCTGAAAGCCCCAAGAAACGCCGCATCGACCCTCCCCGGACTCACTGTGTAGTTCAGGCGTACGTGTTTTCCAGCGTGACCGAGCCGCCAGCGCCGTGAATGCCCGCATCCGCGACGTCTCCAGCGATCCAGGAAGGCACGCCCTTGGCGCTCAAAAAGCGGACAGCTTCGTCGGCATGTTCGGGGGCGACAAGCGCGATCATTCCTACGCCCATATTGAGGGCCTGCTCGAGATCGGCCTGGGCCACACCGCCAAGTTTGCCGACCAGACCGAAGACCGCTTGTGGCGACCAGGTTGAACGATCGACCCGGACAGAGACAGTCGAGGGAACCACGCGCGCGAGGTTGGCCGCGAGTCCCCCGCCGGTGATGTGCGACATCGCGTGGACTTCGAATCCGTCGGCCAGATCGAGGCACGGTTTCGTGTAGAGCTTGGTGGGTATGAGCAACTCCTCGCCGAGAGTCGAACCGAATTCGGGCACTTCGCGATCGAGTTCCCACCCGGCCTTCTCCAGCACGTGGCGTACGAGCGAGTAGCCGTTGGCGTGCAGCCCCGACGAGGCCATGGCAATGACGACGTCTCCAGGCGTGACGAGATCGGCGCCCAATAGTTTGGAAGCCTCGACCACACCGGTTGTGGAGCCCGCGACGTCATACTCATCGGGCTTAAGCAGTCCGGGGTGTTCGGCGGTTTCGCCTCCGAGAAGGGCCGTGCCGGTTTCGGCGCAGGCCATTGCGATGCCCTTGACAATGTCGGCGATGCGCTCGGGAACGACCGAACCACAGGCGATGTAGTCGGTCAGGAACAAGGGTTCGGCGCCACAGACGACGAGGTCATCGACGAGCATGCCGACGAGGTCGAAGCCGATCGTGTCGTGCTTGTCCATACGTTGGGCGATCGCGACCTTGGTGCCGACGCCATCGGCGGATGTCGCAAGCAACGGTCGTTCGTAGGCCTTGAGTGCGGAGGCGTCAAAGAGTCCGGCGAAACCGCCGATTCCACCGACGACCTCGGGGCGACGAGCCTTTTCGACCCACTGCTTCATGAGTTCGACGGCGCGGTCGCCCTCTTCGATCGAGACTCCCGCACTTGCATATGAGGTCACTGGACAACCTTTAACTGCGTGGTCTGCGGGTTCTCGAGAAGGTGTTTGCCGATGAGTTCGTCATCGGGGAGCGCGATCGGGTAGATGCCGTCGAAGCACGCGCGGCAGAGGTTGTCCTTGGGGACCTGTGTGGCTTCGATCAGGTCGTCGAGCGCGACGTACGACAGCGAGTCTGCACCAATCGACCGACAGATCTCCTCGACAGAGATGCCGTTGGCGATGAGTTCGGCCGGGCTTGCGAAATCGATTCCGTAGAAGCACGGCCACTTGACCGGCGGGCTCGAGATGCGGACGTGAACCTCGGCTGCGCCGAACTCGCGCAACATACGGACGAGGGCACGTTGGGTGTTGCCGCGCACGATCGAGTCGTCGACGACCACAAGGCGTTTGCCGGCGATGACGTCGCGCAACGGGTTGAGCTTGAGGCGGATGCCCAACTGGCGGATCGTCTGGCTCGGCTGGATGAACGTGCGGCCGACATAGGAGTTCTTGACCAGCCCGTGGCCGAAGGGGATACCGCTCTCCTCGGCATAACCGATGGCAGCGGGGGTGCCGGACTCCGGAACTGGAATGACAAGGTCGGCCTCGACGGGCGCCGTTCGAGCGAGCTTGCGACCGATCTCGGCACGCACCGAGAACACGCGCTGATCGGAGATCGTCGTGTCGGGGCGGGCGAGGTAGACGAATTCGAACAGGCAGCCCTTGGGGGCCGCGGGCGCGAAGCGTTCGGAACGGAGACCATTTTCGTCGACCGCGATGAATTCGCCCGGCTCGATTTCGCGGATGTAGGAAGCGCCGACGATGTCGAGGGCGGCGGTCTCGCTGGCGACGACCCATCCGCGATCGAGGCGACCGAGCACCAGAGGACGAATGCCCTGCGCGTCACGGGCGGCATACAAAGTGTTTTCGTCCATGAAGACGAGGGAGAAGGCGCCGCGAAGTTTGGGAAGCACCTCGAGGGCGGCTTCTTCGACCGACCGATCCGGGTATGAGGAAAGCAAAGTGGCCATGACGCCGGTGTCGCTGGTGGCGAGTTCACCGCCGCGACCGTTGGCCTCGGGCTCGCCGGCTGCGCGACTGCGTTCGCCTACGAGTTCGACGAGTTCGTGGGTGTTGGTCAGGTTGCCATTGTGGGCGAGGGCAACCGATCCGGTCGCGGTCGGACGGAAGGTCGGCTGAGCGTTCTGCCAGACGCTTGCGCCGGTGGTCGAATAGCGCGAATGGCCGATCGCGAGCCCACCCTTGAGGGACTCGAGGGTCGCCTCGTCAAAGACCTGGGAAACGAGGCCCATGTCTTTGTAGACGAGGATCTGGCGACCATTGCTGACGGCTATGCCGGCCGACTCCTGGCCACGATGCTGCAAGGCATACAGGCCGAAATAAGTGAGTTTGGCGACTTCTTCGCCGGGGGCCCACACGCCGAAAACTCCGCAGGCATCCTGGGGTCCGCGATCCTGTGGATCAATGTCGTGATTGAGTCGACCGTCTCCGCGAGGCACAGTCCAAGTGTAGGGGACGCCTGGCCAAGTCGGAGAACTGAATCCGCCCTGTTCTGTCCCATGCGAAGCAGTCTGCGTACCCTATTGTGACTGGACTCACACCCCGAAGGGACGTCATGGTCACCGAAACGCCTGCCGCCACATTCCTCCCCGACTTTCTGGCCTTCCGGGCGCAGGAACAACCCGCCGACACCGCCTGGATGTATCTGGATCGAACATGGACCTGGGCCGAGGCTTGGGACGGAGTGAAACGGTTCGCCGGCGGGCTCAAGGCCGAAGGCATCGAGCGCGGCGATCGCGTGGCATTCCTCGACAAGAACAACCCCGCGATCCTCCAGGCTGTCCTCGGAGGTTGCCTCCTCGGGTCTGCGACCGCGATCGTTAACTGGCGCCTGGCAGGGGACGAACTCGACTACGTGATCAATGACTCCGGCTCCCGCATCGCGTTCGTCGGACACGAACTCGCCGATGCCTTCGAACTCATTCGTGACAAGCTCACGACTGTCGAAAAGGTCATCATCGTCGGCGGGCCAAATGACGAGTTCGAAGCATGGCTTGCCGCGGCCGATCCGATCGACCGCGCACCCGAAGTGACCCGCGACGACATGTGCGTCGTCATGTACAGCTCGGGGACGACCGGTCGCCCCAAGGGCGTCACCCTGACCCAACACAATCTGGTCGAACATACGGTCAACTCGGTCGGAGACGTGGACTACTCCGATGGCGACCTGCTCCTCGTGGCGATGCCGATGTTCCACGTCGGCGGCACTTCGTATGCGATGTCGGGGCCCGCGCAGGGCATACCGGCCTACATCATCCGCGAGGTCGACGCCGGGCTCCTTGCCGGCGCGATGATGGCCGGCGCAACACACGCGTTCCTGGTCCCCGCGGTCGTTGCCGCGCTGTTGCAAGCCGGTCCGCAGGCTATGGGTCTCTTCAGCTCACTCAAGGTCTTTTGTTACGGCGCTGCGCCGATGCCACTGCCCATCCTCCGAGCCGCCATGGAGGCCTGGCCGAACACGACGTTCATGCAGGTCTATGGCATGACCGAGATGGCCGGCGTTGCCACGATCCTCGACGACGCCGCCCACCGCGACGAGTCTCATCCCGAACGCCTCGTTTCGGCGGGTAAGCCGATACCGGGCATGGACATCCGCGTGGTCGATCCAGGGACCTTGGACGATGTCGAAACGGGAGCCTCGGGCGAGATCTGGTTCCGCACCGAACAGGCCACTCCTGGCTATCTCGGCAAGCCCGAGGCTTCGGCCGAACTCCTGACAAGTGACGGCTGGCTTCGCACCGGCGACATCGGTCGAGTCGACGACGGTGGCTTCGTGTTCATCGAGGACCGGGTCAAGGACATGATCATCTCCGGCGGCGA
>JBDSQP010000385.1:0-1568 GCA_039929755.1 Aeromicrobium sp.
GCCAAGATCCATACGGTCGAATGGACGCCGGGCATCTTGGCAAACCCGGTTCTCCAGACCGGTATGCACGCCAACTGGTACGGCGCCCTGCCGACGTGGGCAAGGGGTTCACGTGCCCTCACCAAACTTCTCGACATCGAGGCCGGTGCCGGCATCATCGGCAGCGAGCTCAAGCATCACGCGGCGCCCTTTGCGATCACCGAGGAATTCATCTCGGTTTACCGCCTGCATCCGCTCATCCCCGACGACTACCCGATCCACGACCACAAGACCGGCGAACTCATCGAGAACGTCGAGTTCAACTCGCTTATGGGCAACGACACTCGGGCTGCTGTGGACAAGTACGGCTGGGACGACCTGCTCTACCACTTCGGCACCGAGAACCCCGGCGCGATCACGTTGCACAACCATCCGCGGGCGCTCATGAACCACACGCGTGTCACCGGTCAGCACATCGACCTCGGCACGATCGACGTACTGCGCGACCGTGAACGTGGGGTGCTCCGCTACAACGATTTCCGCGAGCACCTGCGTATGCCTCGCATCAAGAACTTCGACGAACTCACCGACAATCCGGAATGGAACGAGCAAGCGCGCAAGGTCTATGACGACAAGATCGATGACGTCGACCTGCAGGTTGGCCTTCTCGGCGAGACGCCTCCCCCGGGCTTCGGGTTCAGCGACACAGCATTCCGTATTTTCATCCTGATGGCTTCACGTCGACTCAAGAGCGACCGCTTCTTCACGCGCGATTACACCCCCGAGGTCTACACCAACGTGGGTCTGGAATGGATCAATAAGAACAACATGGGCGATGTGATTCTGCGGCACCATCCCGAGATGGCGGCGGCCCTCGAAGGCAGCACCAATGCATTCGCGCCGTGGAAGAAGGTCAACGGGTGACGCTCGACTTCAAGCACGCAAGTGCGGTTGAGGGTGTCCGGTTCACTGCACAGGTCGGCATCCCGAACGTCATCCAGGGTCTTTTCAAGAAGCGTGAAACGCCGTCCACCGTCGCTAGTCTCGCCTCGGCCGATCGTCTGGCCTATGGCCTCGTTCACGGCTTGATCAAGAAGTACGGACCCGATCCGTTCTATGTGCGCGTGGCCACCGACGAAGCGTTGTTGGTGCACCACCCGGAGGACATCGAGTTCGTCCTGGGCGGTTCCCCCTCGCCTTTCGCGTCTGATCCCGATCCGAAGAAGAAAGGCATGTCGGCCTTCCAGCCGGACGCCCTGACGCTTTCGCGCGGCGACCTTTGGGAGAACCGGCGCCGGTTTGCCGAGGCAGTTCTCGACACCGGCAAACCGTTGCACCGTCAGGCGACCGCCTTCCTCAAGGTCGTTGCACAGGAGGCCGACACACTGCTTGCCGTCGACGGGCCGCTCGAATGGGATGACGTCAACGAAGCATTCCAGCGCATCACGCGGCGGGTCGTTTTCGGTGATGCGGCCGCCGACGACAATGCGCTGACGTCACTGCTCGGAGACCTGATGGCCGCCGGCAACAAGATGCCTGGCAAGCCCGCCGACGGTTATGACGAGCTCATCGAGCGGATCACCCTGTAC
>JBDSQP010000386.1:0-4961 GCA_039929755.1 Aeromicrobium sp.
GCCGGGATCGAAGGAGTAGATCGGGACATCGGGATTCTCGACGGCGAAGATCGCCGTGAGGTGATCGAGTGCTGCTTTCGACGAGCCGTAGCCGCCCCAACCCTCATACGGCGCAACGGCGGCGTCGGAACTGATGTTCACCGCAAGACCTGTTGATGCCTTGAGGAATGGGAGGGTGAACTGGAGGATGGCGAGTGGCGCGATCACGTTGGTCTCATAGACCCGGGCCAACTCATCGAGTGGATACGTGGCCAGTCGCGGCATCGGACTCGGGCCGAGCTCGCTCGCGTTGTTGACGACAAGGTCAAGGCGACCGTGTCGGCCGATCGCGTCGGCAAGCGTTTGCCGGTGAACAGGATCGGAGACGTCGCCGGGAATCGCGGTCGCGCCGAGTTCATCACGCAGGTGGTTCAGGCGTTCGGCCCCACGGGCCGTGATGATGATGTGCCAACCCTGCTCGGAGAGGCCACGGGCGAGGGCGCGTCCCAAGCCGTCGGAGGCGCCGGTGATGAGAGCGGCGCGGGTATCAAAGTTGTCGGACATCGGATCTCCTCGTAGTGGGTACGAGTCAATCGTCAAACCTCAACAATGGTTGATGTCAACCCCCGACTGGGACCAATGTCCTTGCCGAAAGAGCCATAAGTCACTGTGTTCCGGTGCGGGAGAATGCCAGCCTCAGGCTATGGCTAGTGAACCGGCACCACCCGCATCCGCGATGGCAAGGCCCAAACCGCCATGGCTCGTGCCACTCGGCGTTTTCATCGCTCTGGCTGTCGCATTGACAGTTGGAGTAGGCATCGGGCGTCACTTTGACAGCGCGAGTTCGAATTCCCGCTACGGGCACATGCAATCGGCTTGTCAGGAGTGGGCGGCGTCCGCGCCAAGTGCGTCCATCGACGGCGCTTGGTGTTCCGGCATGGTCTCGTGGATGGAAGGTCACCGACGAGGCGGCATGATGAGTTCCAACCCTTGGTCAGGACCGGCGCCGATGCGCACTTCCTGTCGTCAATGGATTGAGTCGAGTCGCGAGAACGACCGGACGGATTTCAGGCGATGTGAAGAAATGGTCGAATGGATGAGCGGACAGGCCGGGGATGGCTGGGACAACTGGATGATGCATCGGCGTTGAGTCAGACTATTTGCCGACGAGGCTAATCAGTTTGTTCATGCCCTTTTCGAGTTGCGGGTAGAACGCCCACGCCAAGAGCATCGCCTGGACTTCCAGCGTCAAGCCGAAGATCAACTCAAGTGTCTCCATGCGTTCCATGACTGCCACCGCCTCTCCGATGTTGACCGATTATGCAGTGGTCAACGAACGGCGGTGCCACTTGTTACGGAGGCCGGGCGCTAGAACGTCACGACTTGATGCGAACGGCGGATCAAGCCCAGGCCGGTAGCTCTTCGAGCGGCACGGGACGATGCCACAGGAATCCTTGGCCCAGGTCGCAGCCCCACCCAATGAGCATGTCGTGTTGGGCCTGACTTTCGACCCCCTCGGCGATGACACTCAGACCGAGAGAGTGCGCCATGTCGATGACGCCTCGTACGATGACCCGGTCCTCCTCGCTGTGTGTGAGCCCCTTGACGAAGGAGCGGTCGACCTTGAGGTAGTCGACCGGGAACCGACGGAGATAACTCAAAGGCGAGTAACCGGTGCCGAAGTCGTCCAACGCCAGCGTCAAGCCGAGAGCCTTCAGCTCTGTGAGGCGGCTGCTGACACTGTCGACGTCGGACACCGTCGCGGTTTCTGTGATCTCCAGGACGAGTCGATGGGGGGCAAGCCCGGACCGTTCGAGCGCAGTAGCTACCAGATTGATCAAGGTCGGCTGCTGGAGTTGGCGGGCCGACATGTTGACGCTTATGCGTGCGTGCTCGGGGAACAATGTCGCGGCCTGACAAGCCGTGGCGAGCACCCAATCGTCGATGGCGGTGATCTGACCGCTCTCCTCGGCGTGGTCGATGAAGGCGGCCGGGGCCAGTAAGCCCAATTCGGGGTGTTGCCAGCGAACGAGGGCCTCGACACCCAGTAGCCGTCCGGTAGTCAACTCGACAATAGGTTGGTAGTGAAGCCGGAACTCCTGGTGTGCGAGTGCATGGTGAAGCTCCGTGCGGGTTCGCGACCGCAGTTCGATCGCTTCCCGCAAGTCCGGACGGAAAATCTCGAAGCAATGTCCGCCACGGGCTTTCGCGGCATACATGGCGGCATCTGCCTCGGCGAGGAGCCCGTCGGGGGTGCTGTTTCGGCCTGCCGAAGGTGTAACACCGACGCTCGCGTGGACGACGACATCGGTGCTGTCGAGCTGTAACGGGTCGGCTGTTGTCGTGATCAGCCGCTCGACGAGGGTGAGGGCTGTTGCGAGGTCGGTGTCCTCGAGCAGGATCGCGAACTCGTCGCCACCGAACCTCGCCACTGTGTCGCTCGGACGCAGACAGGAACTGAGCCGGCCTGCCACGGTGCAGAGAAGTTCATCGCCGCCCCCGTGGCCGTGGGTGTCGTTGACTGCCTTGAAGTCATCGAGGTCGAGGAAGCACACGACCATCGGACGAGGGTTGCGACTGCTGAGGGCGTGCTCGACGCGTTCGAGGAAAAGTGCGCGGTTGGGCAGCCCGGTGAGAGTGTCGTGCAGCGCGCGATTGCGCAACTCGTCTTCC
The DNA here is from genome assembly GCA_039929755.1 of Aeromicrobium sp. Classification (GTDB taxonomy): domain Bacteria; phylum Actinomycetota; class Actinomycetes; order Propionibacteriales; family Nocardioidaceae; genus JACMOZ01. Next base: position 2,653 of record JBDSQP010000386.1, read on the forward strand.
AGGTGGCGGCGGTCGGTGACGTCCCGGGTGTTGAGCACCAGGGCGGCGACTGTCGGGTCGGCCAAAAGGTTGGTGACCGCCGTGTCCGTGAAGCGGAAGGATCCGTCGGCGTGCTGGAAGCGGCATTCGATGCGTAGATCTGTACCGCGCTCGACTCTGGCCATTGAATCCGAAAAGCGTGACAGGTCGTCGGGATGCACCCAGCCAACGATTGGGAGACCGACCAGCCCGGGCGTGGGCAATGCGAACACTCGCGAGACCGCCGAACTTTGGTAGGTCACCACTCCGTCGCGGCCTACGAGGGTCAGAACGTCACTGGAGTTCTGAGCCAGCGAACGGAAGCGTGTCTCGGTTCCGGCCAAGTGCTCGAACGCCGCCCCGGCCATGTTGGCAACGAACGCGGCCAACTGGATCTCTTGATCACCGAAGAGTTGACCGATGTGACGATGAGTCACATAAAAACAGGACACCGTCTCGCCGTGCGCCACGATCGGTGCGGCCAACACCGAACGGATACCGGACAGGATCAGACTCTCGCTACCGTCGGACGTCGGATCACTCGCCACCACCGGCATCCCTGCCTCGATGGCACGGCCGATCAGCGTCTTACTGACTTCGTCCACCGACTCTCCCGACTCCGAGGTAAGGATTTCGTCCAGCGGCTTCAAGAGGCTCACTATGTGACACCGTTCGCCGCGCAGCAGCGTCAAGGCGGCCTCGCGCACGGCAACTTCAACGGCATTTGCGGTGTCCGCCGCCGCAATGGTGCGGCCTACGGTAAGTAACGTCGTGAAGCGGTCGAACAGGGATACTGACGCGATCCTGTGATCGGCCGACGCTGCACTTTCGTCAATGACTTCCATGTTTCGGACGGCGACAAGGGCCTGAGCATGAGACGCCGGAGTGTTCTCTCCCGAAAGTCCGACCTGGACGAGGGCGAGTCGTGTGAGTGCCTCTTCATAGCGTGCACCCTGTCCTGCAGCGACGGAAAGGCTTCGAGCGAGCAGACGGGCGGACTTCCGGGGCCGACCAGTCAGTGCCGCGAGCAGACCCGCCTCGCGCAGGGTGTGAGGGAGGTTGTTGCGGTAGGTCCACGACCAGAACCGTGCCCTTCGGACGGCTTTCGCGGTGCGCCGCATGAGCCGACGTCGCGTCGCCGGGTCGTACCGATCGGACTGTTCGGCCATCAACCGCGCCACTGTCGCATTCCAGGAGGCAACCGGTGCCACGAACTCCTGGCGTAGACCGGCCTTGCGTATGGTCGCCGACGCCGCCTCCAGTTTTGTCCGGGCGAGTTGGAGGTCGCCCGCTCGCAGTGCGCACAATCCGGCACCCAGATAGAGCTCAGTGGTGGTGCTCGCATCCTCGCTGCCACGGGCCAGTTCGTCGTCTACTAGTTGTACGTCGATCTGGCCACCGCTGGCCCGGGCCCACACGGACAGCCCGACCCCTGCAGCAGTCTGGTCGCCGATGGTTGAGGCCGTCGCATAGACCTGGCGGGCGCACGTCGACGCCTGAGTGAGTTCGCCCTGTCGGTAAAGGCTCATAGCGAGAGTCCAGCCAGCCGTGTTGACTTCCCATTGGTCGCCTGTCGACTCGAGGAGTCGAATTGCTTCCCGGCAGGCTTCTTCGGCTTCATGGAATCGGGACGCGGCATACAGGGTGACCCCCGCGAAGTTCAGGCTCTGCCCCTGGCCCCATACGTCGCCAAGGCCGCGACGGATCTCCAGACTGCGTTCGGCGTAGGCGAGTCCCCGACTGAACCAAGGAATCATCGTCATGACCGGCGCATGCTCGGAATAGGCCTGCCCCAACTCGGCCGAGGCCGGATAGCGTTCTGCGAGATTGAGGCCCCGAAGGTGGCTCCAGGCGCACGGGACTTTGCCGCTGTAGAACCAGTAGAGGTAGGCCAGCCGACTGTGCAGCCGCATCGCGAGGAAGTCTTCGGCGCGATCGTCGGGCGAGCGGCGTCCGGTCGTGAGGCGAGGCAGCAGGCTATGGGACGCCTGGACGACGAGCTCCCAAAGCAGCCGGATCAGCAGCCACGCGGTGTTGTTCGGCACCGGTCGTCCAAGTCGTGCCATCGCTCCTTCGAGGTGATATCGCGCCCTCGGCACGTCGCCCTGCTTGAAGGCGAGGTCTCCGCGCTTGCCATCGAGGGCGGCGGCGTGCACGCGTTCGGATACCAACTCGTGCGCCACGGCAAGTTGCGCCTCCGCCTCGCCGTAGACACCTTGCAATGTCAGGACATCTCCGAGCCCCTCGGCGATGACGATGCGGGCTGCGAGATCGTCCTGCCGGACCCCGTG
>JBDSQP010000387.1:0-2595 GCA_039929755.1 Aeromicrobium sp.
GATCGTGCCGGTCGAACTATGTGCTCGGCCCGGCTGGTGTGCCTGCCCTGCATAATGCGGCGGCGGAAACCACAGACGCCGGGCCAGAACTCACCGGGAACGGCTCGTAGCCGACGATGCGGATGAGTCGCCGGATGGATCCGGTCTCGTTGACGACCGTAAGCTCCCCGGCCCCGACGGGAATGTCGAACTCGAACCGGATGCCCGTTCCTTCGAACGTGATGCTCTTGGGCCGGATCACATGACCACCTCTATTGAGGACGAAGGCGGGCCGAGAACGGCGCCCGGCTTGCCAAACATGCACAACTCGTAGCTTCGCCGAGGCGTCGCGGCTGATTGCGATGTGCCCCCGGCGCGGAACCACGATCAAGGCGAGGGCGTCTGCGCCACCGGTCGGCGTCGCGCTTGGGCCCGCGATGTCCAGGGTGCCGATAAGACCGGGTTGTGATCGCAGCATCACGCTGTGGATTCCGCGCTCGTCGATCAAACTGCAGAGCGCGCGCCTCCCGCCGGCGAAAGCCTGTTCGGCCGCTTTGTGCCGTTCGGATTCGGGCCAACCTGTCGCCTGTCCAATGTCGAATCCGGCCTTCAGAAACCCAGGCCTCGGAATGGAGACTTGTGGCTGCCCAGACCTGAACCAGGCCATCGCGGCGTCTCTCTCGGGGGTCAAGAACGGTCCTGGAGCCGAGTCGACCCGCTTCCAAACAGGGGCCCATTGTGCGTTGGGGTATTCCATCCGTGCGAAGACTTCGGACTCGAACTCATCGTGGGCGATCGAGTGGGTACGCACCAGCGTCGGCACTGAAACCAGGAGAACACAGGCGGTTACCAGGAAAGCCGGAATCCGCACGCCTTTCGCGCGAATCGCTGCGCATACCGCCACGATTCCGACTGCTGCCGCGGCGGCCATGGGGAACGTGGCCAGTAACAAAGACCGACGGAATGCGAGCAATTCTCCCGGCAAGAACAGTGGGGTGATGATCGTCGCGATACCGAGCACGACCCAAGCGAGCAGGAAGCCGGATTCGGCCGAGCCAGGCGCGGACGAGCGGCGATTCCGGACGAGGGTGACAACACCGGCGAGGGCAAACGGCAAGAGCACTCCGTATGTGCGCAGGATCGTCTCCGGCCCCTTGTCGAGGTCCGCCCATGTCGGGGAGTTTTTGATCTCGAGACCCAAGTCGATCGTCCAGAAAAGTCGCGGGATCCACCACCATGAGGACACAACAGCGGCAACGGCGAGTGCGCCGAACGCGCTCCGCCAACGCCGTGGCATCCGAGTAAAGACGAGAGCGAGGGGAAGGAGAATGCAGGCTACGACAGCTATCTGGGCTTGCGTTGCCACAGCTATACCGGCGACCACTCCGCCCAGAAGCCAGCGGCGCCGGAGTCCGAGTCCAATGGCAAACATCATGAGAATCAGTGCCACATCGCGTGGGTATAGGGGCCAGAACACCTGGCCGGAAAGGCTCGGCGCGTTGACCGACAACTCGTCGTTCGTTTGCCAGACGCCGGCGCCGAACAGCACCAGGACGGTAAAGATGAGCGCTGTGCTGCGCGAGCCACGCCACAATGCGCTGCCTAGGTACGCGCACCCGGCGACCCACAATGCCGGCTCGAACCAGGACACGACGGTCACCACCATGCGCGGATCCATTCCAGCGCGAATCGGCAGGCTGAGCAGAAGCGAGTATGCGCCTCCGAAATACGCGGGCAAGCCGTCATATGGTCCGAGGCCGTTGAAGTGACCATCGGACATCGTCCTGCTTACGGCGAGGTGATAGGCGAGGTCGCCGGTGAACCAGGGGACGGTGTGGCCGGGAAGCCCGGCGACCGCAGTCGCCGCCAACGCGAGAAGCAGCCATGGCCAGCGTGAATGTGGGTCAGCTCGGGAGGGAGTTGGAATCGCCTGTCCGACTTTCAGAGACGCCACAGGCGCAGACTATACGTGGGCAACGCGCTGCAAGTCGGACAACAGCGCGGATCGTGCCATGGGAGACTTCACGGCATGCTGGCTTGGAATCTCGCGTTCTCGCTGGTGTGCTTTGCCTCGACCTTGGTGTTGCCGGGATTCGGCATTCTGTACCTTGCGCGGCAGACAGGTCTCGCTCGTCGATTGGCTCGTGGAACAGAAGCCGCGTCGCCGCAGGTGATCTTTTGTCGGGCGATCGCCCTCAGCACCTTTTGCGTCGCCGCGATCGGTTACCTGTTACTCGCACTCCGCTGGTTCACTGCAGGACGCCTCGCTCTATGCATGCTGCCCGTCGGACTGTGTGGTGTTCACCTTGCCGTGCAGACGGCTCGCCCCCTCGTGCGTAACTGGCGGGTGGCGGCAGTGGTGGGAATACTGGCGGTCCCATATGCCGGTCCGGTCCTGAGCGGCGGACACTCACCGGCTAACAACTTCAACTGGTACTACTGGCTTCTCGGCCGGGACTTGTCCGCGGCCCACGGCGTACCGGGGTGGGCGCCTGAATACGGCATCCATCTTCGCTGGCAACCGGACTACCTCAGCTTCAGTCTGTTGACCGAATGCTTTCGCGGGTTTTCGGTGGGCGTGTCCGATGCAACCGTGCTGGACATGTGGAAAGTTCC
>JBDSQP010000388.1:0-4803 GCA_039929755.1 Aeromicrobium sp.
GTTCCGCCACTGTGGACGGTGGTGGAATTGACTGAGATGGAAACGGTCGCAACGGTGTATGCCTGCGCGGCCCCCGCGGACATGAACCCAACCAACATTGCGGCAACTGCTGCTGCAGCGAATTTGAGCTTCAACACGGTGTCCTCCGACGGGTCTAAAATAATCGACACAACTAAGTAGGAGAAAGACTACTGGCATTTTGGCGTCAGCAATACCGATGACCAGCATTAAGACGACAATTCACCCCGAGTTAACATGGAGAAACATGAAAGGGCCCTGAACGACGGCAAAGTGTAGTTGCAGTCAATGCCGATAACTTTTTCGAAACTGACCGTCGTCGGGCACCGCGCACAACGCCTTATGGCGGGATCCGGTCATCCGCTAGTCTTGCCGAGCATTCGCTGGTCGATAAGCCTGCACAACCACAGGGGAATCTGAATGGAACTGAGAGACTATCTGCGAGTTGCACGCCAGCGGTGGATGACGATCGTGATTGTCACGCTTGTCGCGGTGGGTCTCGGGACCCTTCTCACGCTGCGCGCCACTCCGGAATATGCCTCGACCGCCAGGCTGTTCATCTCGACTCCCCAATCGGACAGCAATGCCGCGTACCAAGGCGGCTTGTTCTCTCAGGCGAGAGTCAAGTCGTATGCAGACCTACTGACCGGCGAAGAGATCTCGCGCCGGGTTGTGGACAGGCTCAACCTTCATGAGTCGCCACAAGACCTTTCGGACCAGATCTCCGCCGTCGCCAAGCTCGACACTGTCGTCCTGGCGATCACCGTCACTGATCCGCAGCCTGCAAAGGCACAACTGCTTTCACAGACTGTCGCCGAGGAATTCGTCAAGTACGTCAAGGAGCTCGAAACTCCAGATGGCCAGACAACCGCGCCGGTAAAGGCCTCCATCGTCGACCGGGCAACGAAGCCGGGCGGGCCTGTATCTCCGCAGCCAACACGCAATCTTGCCCTGGCGACGATCCTCGGACTGCTCATTGGCGCCGGCGTCGCGATACTCAAGGACTCCTTCGACACAACCATCAAATCGTCGGAAAGTCTTGACCTTGCCTCGGGCGGTGTGCCACTCCTGGGAAGCATCCACTTCGACAAGGAAGCGCCAAAACATCCATTGATCACGTCGCTGAGTAGCCACGCGCCGCGTACGGAGTCATTTCGCGTCTTGCGCACGAGCCTTCAGTTCATCAACGTCGATTCGGACAGCAAGGTCTATGTAGTCACCAGTGCCATTCCGGGCGAGGGGAAGTCGACCACAACTGTCAACCTGGCCATCACCTTGGCCGAAGCAGGAGAAAAGGTAGCCCTCCTCGAGGGCGATCTGCGACGTCCCAAGGCGATCTCGTACATGAAACTCGAAGGCGCCGTCGGAGTCACGACCGTTCTCGTCGGCCGGATCGATCTCGACGACGCGATGCAGAATTGGGCGCCGGGTCTCGACGTGCTTGCGGCAGGTTCGACCCCGCCCAACCCAGCCGAGTTGCTCCAGTCCAACGGCATGAAGCGCCTCGTCGCCACATTGCGTGGCGAATACGACATCGTGCTCATCGACGCTCCTCCCTTGTTGCCAGTCGCCGATGCCGCGGTCCTCGCCGCCGGATCGGACGGAGCCATTCTGGTCGTGCACCACGGCAAAACCACCAAGGATCAAGTCAGGGCCGCGGTTGGGCGGTTGGAGTCGGTTGACGCCCGGATCATCGGAACTGTCATCAACATGTCCCCGGCGCCGAAGCGCGGCCATTCCAGCTATGGCTATGGCTACGGCTACGGCTACGCACCTGAGGCCGGCCGATCCAAAGCTGACCTGAAGGCCGAGTTCAAGATTCAGCGCAAGGACAAGAAACCAGCGGTGACAGAAGGTCCTACCGAAGCCGAAACCCCACCTGCCGTGGAGGACACCGTAGCGTTCGATGGGGCGTCCTCGGTTCCGGAATCATTCCCGCCGGACTCTTACCTTGACGACATCGTCGAACCCGTTGATCCGACGTTTGCCAACAAGCACACGCATCGCTAGGACTGGGTCCAGGTTGCGCCGGCGTCGGAGCTGGCGTAGACCGTGCCATCGATCAGGGCGGCAAGTAGCCCGCTGTCTCCTGCCATCGCAGAGACCTTCTTGTCCTTGTCTATGCATCCGAGGGGTGCCCATTTGGCGCCCCCATCAGTGGTGTGAAACGCACGCGAAGCGCAATCGGCCGACGACCCTGAGGCGAAACCATCCTTGACCGTCACGAAGACCCCGGCGGTTCCACCACTGAGGGCGCCCGGACCGGACCATGTCTGGCCGCCATTCTCAGTGGCGCGAATTCGACCGTCATCGCAAACTGCTCGGACACTCAGCCGGCTGGACGCCCACACTGAAGCAGCGGCGCATCCGGGATCGACGACGGAGCCGGTCGGAGTCATGACCTTGCCGCCATAGGCGAGCCATGTGGCCACGGACTTGGCGGCCACCCAGTTTTGACCGCTATCGGTCGTCACGAAACGAGTGAGGTGGCAATCGGCATCCCTGCCGACGAGCGATATCCCCTTGGAGGTCAGCGCGACATCGGCGATGGATGTCGCCAGAAGATCCCCATTCGTATCGACGGGAAGCGTCAACTCGTCGAAGGTCGCGCCACGATCGGACGAGATCTCGAGTTTCGCGCTCCTGGGCTTGTGACACGATCCGCTCGAATACAGGAGGATGGTCTCCGCGGACACGGCGATCCCATTCGCGGCCTTAGGAGCAGCGGGCGGTGTTGTCTCTGTCGAGGGAGTCTCGGTGGGGAGCAGGAGCGATGAGCCTGCTGGGGTGCTGTTGACGTGAATGACAGCGACGGCAACTGCAACAACGTCAACTATCACCAATGCAAGGATCGCTGCGATCTGGAGACGCTTTGGCACGCGGCCCACCTTCGTGTTCGGGGAACGTAACCCGAAGCCTACCTACGCGCACATTGCCCACTACCGGCTCGGCTGGAATACCTTCAGAATTCACAAAGGGCGCGTCCCAATGGACGCGCCCTTTGTGGTTTCGAGACGCTCGCTTGGCGAGCTCCTCAACCAGTGTTGTGGTCAGACCGACGCAAGCTCGACAGCCAGGTCGATCTCGATGTCTACAACAGTGCCGATTTCGGCAACGACCTGACGATCTACGGGCTCGGACGCCGGCGCGAGAGTGCGCAGCGTCCAGTTGCCCGAACCGGCGAAGAAACGGAACTGTCCGGTGGCAGAGGTCGGAACTTCGGCCGTGAACTCACCGCTGCGATCGAGTAGACGCACGTAGGCAGTGCCCACCGGCTGGCCGTCGCGTGTCACGACGCCCTGAATGACTGCCTGGTTCTTGACGTCCACACCTTCGAGGGAGGGACCGCCCTTGACCGCGCCGCACATTAGGCCACGCCCGCTTCGTCACCAAGAGCAACCGGAACGCCGCGAAGCGAGCCGTATTCACTCCAGGAACCGTCGTAGTTCTTGACGTTCTTGTAGCCGAGGATCTCGGCAAGAACGAACCACGTGTGCGAGCTGCGCTCGCCGATACGGCAGTAGGCGATGGTGTCCTTGCCGGTATCGAAGCCGACCTCGGAGTAGAGCTCGATGAGCTCTTCGTCCTTGCGGAACGTTCCGTCGTCGTTGGCAGCCTTGCTCCACGGCACGTTGCCGGCAGTGGGGATGTGGCCCGCGATCTGTGCCGCTTCCTGGGGCAGGTGCGCCGGAGCCAGCAGGCGTCCTGCGTACTCGTCGGGGCTACGGACGTCGATCAGGTTCTTGACGCCGATGGCCTCGATGACTTCGTCACGGAAGGCGCGGATCTCGGTGTTGGCTTCCTTGGCGACATAGGTCGTGGCGGCGCGAGTCGGGACTTCGCTCGTGAGCTCGCGGCTCTCGAGTTCCCACTTCTTACGACCACCGTCAAGGAGACGGATGTCGTTGTGCCCGTAGAGCTTGAAGTACCAGTAGGCATACGCGGCGAACCAGTTGTTGTTGCCGCCGTAGAAGACGACGGTGTCGTCGTTGGAGACGCCACGCTCAGACAGGAGCGTTTCGAGGCGTTCCTTGCTGATGAAGTCGTGACGCACGCCGTCCTGGAGGTCCTTTTTCCAGTCGAGCTTGATGGCGTTCGTGATGTGACCCTTGTCGTAGGCCTCGGAGTCTTCGTCGACCTCGATAAGTACGACATTGGAATCGCCGAGGTGTTCCTCGACCCAGTCCGTCGTGACGAGCGCTGATTCGCGGCTCATTGTTTACCTCCGTTGTATGCCCGGGTGGGCGTTTGTCATGCGAATAGTTAGACGATGGTTGATTTCTTTGGTTATGCGGCTTTCACCGGCGCGAACCGGCGGATTGCCAAGTACATTTCGCAGCCGAGGCAGAAGCCGACGGATGCATTGAGAAGTGCTGCGATGAGGGCGAAGGCCGTCGCGACGTAACCCACGACAGTGGCTCCGCTGAGGAAACCGAGCAACGAGATGGCCAGGAAGATCAGGCCGACGAGCTGGGCGAAACGCGGCGGGCGCGAATCTTCGGTCTCTAGCGGGGCGCCGATCCGCGGGCGGACGGCCTTGGCAAACAGCAGGCCGTAAGGCGCCCGTTGCACACTGCCGAAGGCTCCGGCCGCGAAGACGACCGCCTGCAAGCCGAGCAAGATCACGGCAACCCTTACCGGGAGAACAAGCGAGGCCGCGAGAACGACGGAGGTGATGGCCGCGCCGAAACGCAGGCCGCGTGGGTCCACTTGGGTGGGTTGAGACATGAGATTGCTCCAGCGCTGAAGTCAGGAATTGGACGTGCCCGTATTAACGGGCGGGGC
>JBDSQP010000389.1:0-3992 GCA_039929755.1 Aeromicrobium sp.
GCCGCATCGCCGCCGGCGGTCCGATCCTTGCCGAGGAACGCGTCGAAGAAGTCTTCCCATTGCCCAAGTCGCTCGTCGGCGACGGCACCCTGTTCCTCCTCGAGGTCCAGGGCGACTCCATGATCGACGCCGCGATCTGCAGCGGCGACTATGTCGTCATCCGTCAGCAACCGGTTGCCGAGAACGGTGAGATCGTGGCCGCGATGCTCGACGGCGAAGCCACCGTCAAAACCTTCCAACGCAAGGACGGCAAGGTGTGGCTCTTGCCCCACAACGACGACTACTCCCCCATCGACGGCACCCACGCCACGATCCTCGGCAAGGTCACAGCGGTCCTGCGGCGCCTCTAGCTCAGCTCGACTGGGCGAGTTGGCGGGCTTGGTACGCGCTTCTCACCATTTCGGTGAGGCTGTGCCGCATCTTCCAGTCAAGATCCTTGGCGGCCTTGGCTCCCGAAGTCACGATGCGATCGGGATCCCCCGGACGGCGGGGGGCGACGGCCGGCTCGAAGTCATTGCCGGTGACTGTCGCGAATGCTGTCATGATCTCGCGCACCGACACTCCCTCACCGCTTCCGAGGTTGTAGGCCGGTTCGAGCGGCCGGCCATCCTGGAGGGCTCTTGCCGCCGCCACGTGCGAGATCGCAAGATCTCCGACATGGACGTAGTCACGCACGCAAGTTCCATCTGGCGTGTTGTAGTCATCGCCATTGATGTGGGGAGTACGACCTGCCTCCAACGCCTCGATGACCAGCGGAAACAGGTTGTGAGGGCTGGTGTCATAGAGCCAGTCGACGGCCGAACCGACAACGTTGAAGTAGCGAACCGAGGTGTGGCGAAGCCCGGTCGCCGTCGCCTGATCGCGCAACAGCCACTCACCGATGAGCTTGCTTTCGCCGTACGGCGACTGAGGGCTGGTCGGCGTTTCCTCGGTGACAATGTCGACATCGGGCGTGCCGTAGACGGCCGCACTCGATGAGAACACGATGTTGTCGACACCTTCGGAAGCCATCGCACTCAACACGCTTGCCGTGCCGGTGACATTTTGTTCATACGTATGCAAAGGGCGTGACACCGACACACCGGCGTACTTGAAGCCGGCCAGGTGAACGACGCCGGTCACGCCATGCTCGGAGATCGTGCGCCGCAACAGATCTGTGTCGAGAATGGTGCCCTCGATCAGCGGCACTCCGGCGGGGACGAAAGACGTGTGGCCGGTGGACAGGTCGTCGAGGACGACCGCATCAAGTCCGGCTTCGCCGAAGGCGTGGACAACGTGGGAGCCGATGTAGCCGGCGCCGCCGGTAACGAGGAAGGACATGCGCCCAAGACTACAGAGCCGATGTCAGGACGCTGCGTCCTCTTGGGCTGCCTCGTCGAGCCGTTTGAGTGCGGCGATGGCGACGGACTTGTCGGTCGTACGCCACATCGGCGGCAACGAACTGGCGAGGAAACTGCCGTAGCGCGCGGTGACGAGGCGTGGGTCGAGGATCGCCACGACTCCCTTGTCGGTTGCCCGCCGGATGAGGCGCCCTGTGCCCTGCGCGAGGAGCAACGCTGCATGGCTCGCGGCGACCGTCATGAAGCCGTTGCCGCCGTGTTTCTCGACCAATCGCTGGCGCGCGCTCATGAGCGGATCGTCGGGGCGCGGGAACGGTATGCGGTCAATGATGACCAGTTGGCAAGTCGCACCAGGCATGTCGACTCCCTGCCAAAGGCTAAGGGTGCCGAAGAGACAGGTATGAGGGTTTTCGGTGAACCGGCGTGCGAGCTCGGGCAGTTGCGCATCGCCCTGGCACCAGATGTCGATATCGGGAAGTAGTTTGCGCACCTCCTCGGCGGCGTACTCGGCGGCCTTGCGCGAAGAAAACAGTCCGAGCGTTCGGCCCCCAGCGGCCTTGATCAATGAGGTGATCTCGCCGATCTGTGCCGGTGCGAGTCCCTCACGTGCCGGCGGCGGAAGGTGCTTGGCCACATACAGCATGCCCTGGGTCTGATAGTCGAATGGCGAGCCGACGTCGATGGCTTCCCAGGGGACTTCGTCGTCGTCCGGTCGCAGACCCAGTGTGCGGGCAACGGGGTCGAATCCCCCACCGAGCTTGAGGGTCGCGCTCGTCAGGATGACGGTCTTCTCACCGAAGAGCTTTTCACGCAGGCTCAACGCAACGTCGATGGGAGCGATGTGCAGTTGGGGGCCGTTTCGACCGTCGCTGAGCCACAACACGTCGGTTTCGCCTTTGGCGGCCATACGCTCGGCGATCTTGCGGACTTCGTCGACCATGCCCCGGGCCTGCTGGCGCCCCGCGTCGGGCTCGGAGTCGGCTCCCTCCTTGGGAAAGGCCGACCAACACGCACGCGCGGCGTCCCGGACCAACTGCAAGACCTCTTGCAGTGGCTGCTCAGGAGTGTCGATGCGTCCCTGCTCGGTGCGGGCAACCACATCGGCCAAGGCATCGGCGGCATCGGTGAGGTCGTCGGCTTCTTTGCCATCGACGTGATTGCGGGCCCGGCGGGCAGCGCGCTCGATCGAAGCCGAGCTGAGCTCATCGGTCGAAGCCTGTGTGACCCGGGCCGCCAACTCGTGCGCTTCGTCAACGATCACCGCATCGTATTCGGGCAACATCGGCACACCGTCGATCGCGTCGATCGCGAGCAAGGCGTGATTGGTGACGATGACGTGCGCGTCCTGGGCGTCTTCACGCGCGCGTTCGGCGAAGCATTCCGCGCCATAGGGGCACTTGACCCCGCCCAGGCATTCACGGGCCTGGACACTGACCTGGCGCCAGGCGCGGTCGGTATGTGAAGGGGCGGAGTCGCGGTCGGCAATGTGGCCGCCCTCGGACTGTTCTTCGGCCCACGAACGGAGCTCGAGGACTTCGGCCCCGAGCGTGCCCTCGGGAACTTCGATGAGGGCGCCCTGGTCGTCGGGCGCGCCTTCGCGAATGCGGTGAAGGCAGGCGTAGTTGCTGCGGCCTTTGACGACCGCGTGATGAGGGACCTCGCTCATCGTGGCGCGGGCAGCCGTCTTGAGGGCGGGTATGTCGCGCTCGACGAGCTGATGCTGAAGGTTGAGTGTTGCGGTGGCGATCACGACTCGCTTGTCGTGCAACAAACTCGGCACCAGATAGGCGAGCGACTTGCCTGTGCCCGTGCCGGCCTGGACGAGCAGGTGTTCCTTTTTGCGGAGGGCCTTGGCGACGGCATCGGCCATCACGATCTGACCGGGCCGATCCTCACCCCCGACAGCGGAAACGGCCGCATGAAGAACGGCATGAATGTCGGGGTTTGTGCTCACCGGGGAAGGCTACCTGCTCGCGATGACGGATTGATCGGCTGTGCACAGTCCGCGAAAACGGTTAGGCGAAGTCGGCCAGTTGGCCCGCGAGCTCTTCGCTGACACGCGCGACGACATGCGTACCGTCGCCGAGGTGCTCGATCGATTCGATCTCGCCGTGCGTGTGGATCTGGTTGAGCAGGTCACCACGGGCATACGGCAAGATCACGTCGACCTTGGCCGTGGGTTGCGGCAGATCCGACTCAATTGCGCTCAGCAACTCGTCGAAGCCCTCGCCCGTATGTGCGCTGACGACAACAGCGTGTGGCTCCTTGCCCAGGAGTCGAGAGATGACAAGCGGATCGGCGACGTCAGCCTTGTTGATGACGATGATCTCGGGGATGCCGGTGGCCTTGACCTCTGCAAACACCTCGCGAACAGCGGCGATTTGGCCCTCAGGGTCGGGGTGCGCACCGTCGACCACGTGCAGGATCAGGTCTGACTCGGCAACCTCTTCGAGGGTCGAACGGAACGCTTCAATGATCTGGTGTGGCAGGTGACGTACGAAACCAACGGTGTCGGACAACGTGTAGATGCGACCGTCGGAAGTCTCGGTGCGACGAGTCGTCGGATCGAGGGTGGCGAACAGGGCGTTTTCGACAAGTGCACCGGCATCGGTCAGCCGGTTGAGGATGCTGGACTTGCCGGCGTTGGTGTAG
>JBDSQP010000390.1:0-1709 GCA_039929755.1 Aeromicrobium sp.
AAGTTGTCATCAAGGATGCATTCGGCACGGTGCTGGCCGACGGTGACACAGTCACAGTGCTCAAGGACCTCAAGGTCAAGGGCCAGGCGCTCTCGATCAAGGTCGGCACCAAAGTTCGCAACATTCGCCTCGTGGACGCCGCCGACGGCCACGACATCGACTGCAAAGTCGACGGCTTCGGAAACATGAAGCTCAAGTCGAGCGTCGTCAAAAAGGCCTGACGCAGCCCTCAGCTGGTTCCCGTGGTTCGCGTTCTTTGAACCGGCCCCAGATTCTTGCCCAATACGGGATCCACCGGCGGTGCGGCCAGCAGCCGACAAAGCGGTGAACCGTTGTAGCGCACTGCCATCTGGCCGAAGCTCGACCGTTGCGAACCGATCACATGATCACAGGCGGCCAGGAGTTGCATGTCGATGAAGTCGGGAACCAGCTCCTCGCCGGCGGCGGCAAGATCGGTGTCGACGACACCGCTGCGATGGTTCCCAGCGCGTAGCTGATGTTCAAGCCAGTCGGGGATCATTTCCTCGCTAGAGGCAGTCAGCCGGGGCCAACGAAACGGAAGGTCCCATCCCTTTGGGAAAACGATGATGCGGTCCCCGAAACGTTCGATCATGGTCCGCTCCGTCTCGGCACTGTCGGTGGCGAGAAAAATTGAGTCACCTTCTTCAATGACGCGATCGGCTTCGGCTATGTATGCCTCGAGAGGTGTCGTCACAACGCTAGTGCCGTTGTCTCCGGAACGGATGTGCATCCCGACGGTGCGTCCACCGTTGTTCTTCCCGCCCAAGCTCTGCCCGCCAAGGAAGTGGGCATCCGCGAATTCCCGCACGGTGTCCTGGATGGCTTTGGCTGGTTGCGGCAGCCAGTCGACGAGGGCATTCCTCTCATACACCAGCGGCTCTTCGGAGGCACAGAACCAGAACCATGACTCAACGAGAATAATCGCGTCCTCGCAGATCGGAACCCGACGATTCTTGCTCGTGCCACCTTCGGAAAAGAGCGGCATCCTGATGTGGCGCAACGAAGCGGCATACGGCGGAACCCGGTCGAGCACCTCGACATCGGGGTCCGGCTCAAACAACGCGGTGTAGTTGCCGAACTCCCAGACAATCGTGAGTTTCGCCCCGGCCACGGAGCAGAGTCTTCTTGCCGCACCCACCGCACGCAGGCCATTGCCGAGTCCACCGCGGGGCACCACGATGAGGTGTTCCAGCGTCACCGAGTCCGTCAGGCCTCGCTGGTCGTCCATGGGCCAATCCTAGGGCGACCCGACTTCACCGAGCTCTGCAACTTCACCGAGCTCTGCAACTTCACCGATACTTACGATGCACGTTCTCATGCGTTGATTCGCCGGGCTCCCACGAAGAGATCCATGGCCCGGTGCCTTCGGAGGCGTCGATCACGCCATCCTCGAGCCAGAGGAATTCGCCATCGAGCACCCGGTCGGCGAGCTTCTTGTCAGCGTCATCGGTGTTGTGCCACAGGCCCGTGAACAGTTCCTCGACACGGACGCGCGCCTGAGCACAGAAGATGTCGGCGAGCTCGTAGGCAGTCTCGCCCTGGGACGGCTCGGTCGTGCGTAACATCTCTGCACGTGAGCAGGCAGCAGCCATGGCGAAAAGTTCGGCGCCGATGTCGACGATCCGCCCGAGGAAGACCTGCTTGTACTCGAGTTTGGCCTGCCAGCGACTCATGCCGTAGAACGTCTG
>JBDSQP010000391.1:0-4457 GCA_039929755.1 Aeromicrobium sp.
TCCGCGCAACCCGAGGCCGCCGCGTTGCTCACCGACGACGGCGCGTGCGCCAGGATCACGCTGACTGAACCGTCCTTGCAGGCCGCCGTGGTGATGGCGTCATCCTGCGTGCGGATGGCCTTGATCGAATCCGCTTCGTTGCCGCTGTAGCCAGCGGTCAACCCAGAGCTCCGGGGATCGCTCGAGCCGAGAAAGCGGATGCCTTCGATCGTTCGCGCCTTGCCGACGAGGACCTTGAACCCTGAATCTCGCATCTCTTCGCGTATGAACGGCCCGGTGTCGTGATTGCCGGCAACCGCGACAACCGTGAAGCCCTTGAACGCCTTGGCGAGTGAGTTGATGCTGAAGTCTTCCCATTTGCTGCCCGAGGACGTGTCATCACCGAGGTCGATCAGCATCGTTGATCGGGCCTGACCGGCGATTGCTCGCGCCACCTTGTCCATACCGATGTTGTCGTGTCGGTCGGTCACGACGAGTGCCGTGGTCTCGCCCGATTTGGGCACTCGTACGGAGACAGCCCCTGCGACCTTGGCCAGCTTGCCATAGAACTCGACCGAGGCGCGGTAGGTCTTCACGGCACCTTCGAGAAGGGCTTCGCCGCCCTTGCTGGCGGCACCTTGGGAGACCTCGACATTGTCGAGAATGGGGTCCTTCGGAACGGTCGGTACGACGAACCTCAGCTTGGTCCAGGTGTCGCCCGTGACGTCGGTGATCGACCGTGTCACATGGGGCACGATGACCAGGACAAGCGAGACCGACGCCGTGACTCCGATCGCCATGATCCGGATGATCTGTCGCCGGTTTGGCTTCGAAGCGCCGAGCACCCAGAGCGCAGCACGGCGTTCGGGCCCGACCGCGGACCACACGAGAATCGCGCCCAGTGCAGCGAGGACTCCGGCGCCGAGACCGCGAAGAGACGCGTCACGCGCCATCGCGACGACGGTCGATGTGACCTTGGCAATTTCACCTTCAGGCTGGCTCGCGATCAACGCGTCGCGGGCAGCGAGCTGGTCAAGGTTGGAGACCTGACTGTCGCCGAGGTCGATCGCAACGCCAAGATCCAGCGGCTGCCCCGACGGTATGCGCATGCGGGGCAAGACCGGACCGAAGTCGAGAGTCACGAAGCCGTCAAAACTGGGCCGAACCGTCGCGTTGTGTGCTCCGATCACGACGTCACGCGAACTGTGCTGAAAGTTCGTGAAGGCGGTCGGAATGCCGACGGCCAAGCCGATCAGCAACAGCGCAAGACCTTTGACACTCCACGTTGCTAGGGGAGACGTCATGGGAGCCGTTGCAACCAGCGATCGGTCGAACCGACAGTCGTGAGGAGCTGGGTTGCCCTGGTCAGGACGACATACAGCGTGCGCCAACCCGACGGAGACTCATCGATGATCGCGTCAGGCTCGGCGACGACGACGCCATCGAATTCGAGGCCCTTGGTGTCGAGTCCGTCGAGCAACTTGACCCTGCCGCTGTGGCTTTCGAGCGTGGCCGCAAGCTGCTCGGCCAAGCGCACGCGATCAGCGACCGAAGCGACGACGGCGATCGTGCCTTCGACACGTTCGGCCATCTCTTCGATCGCGGTGATCAACGAGTCGGTGACATCGGGCCCGAGGATGTGCTGCGGGGATTCGCCTGTGCGGCGTACAGCATCGGGCAGGTCTGGGTTGGGCACCGCGATGCGGGCAACGCCGGCTGCGAAGTCATAGATCTCGGCCGAGTTGCGGTAGTTGGTCGACAGGCGGAATGCGTGCTCGGGTTTGCCGTCGAGTGCCTTGGCACGGGCCGCAGCGGACTCGGCCGGATGAGGCCAGGACGACTGGGCCTCATCGCCGACGATCGTCCAGCTTGCATAGCGACCACGACGGCCCAGCATGCGCCACTGCATCGGCGATAAGTCCTGGGCCTCGTCGACAAGCACGTGGGCGAAGCCGTCGTCCTCGATACTCGTCGTCGACCGAACGCGTTCGTCACGATCTTCGCGTTCGCGGCGCTCGAAGCTCATGAGGTTCTTGGGGCTGTCGAACTCGTCATCGACATCGCCCGGCACCTCACCGAGGAGATAGCGCAACTCATCGATGAGGGGCACGTCTTCGATCGCAGGCTCGGCACCGTCCTTCCACGAAGCGCGCAATGCCTGCAACTCTTCAGAGGTCAAGGCGCCGCGGGCGTACTGCTTGATGCGCTCGCCGAGTGTGCGCCACACGTCCATTGCATCGAGGGGCGGCCACCACGACTCGACGAAGTCGATGAAGTTGTCGTTGGTCGCGATCTCGTCGATGAAACCCTCTTTGCCCTTTTCGAGCGCGCGTTCACCGCTGACCTGGCGCCACAAGGCATCGATGAGGTGCTCGGGGGCTTTGGCGTAGGCGCGGTTGCGCTTCATACCGTTGCCGAGCAGGTTGCGGCGTATTCGGAACAGGTCGCGCTCTTCGAGGCGAAGGACGTCGTCCTTGTAGAAGAAGCGGAAGGATGTGGCCTCGCCGGGTTGGGATGCCGACACCGCATGGGCGAGGACGTCGACCATGCGTTGCGACCCCTTGGCCGCGCCCGCAATCGGTTCGTCGTGGCGGATCGACTTGACGCCATCGACGACTTCGCCGAGGGAACGCAGGGTGACGGTTGTTTCGCCGAGGCTCGGGAGCACGCGTTCGATGTAGTTCATGAAGACGTTGGACGGGCCGACGACGAGCACGCCACCGGATTCGAAACGTCGGCGATCGTTGTAGAGCAGGTATGCCGCACGGTGCAGCGCGACAACGGTCTTGCCGGTGCCGGGGCCGCCGCCGATCGTGGTGGCGCCACGGCTGGGTGCGCGGATCGCTTCGTCCTGTTCCTTCTGGATCGTCGCAACCACCGAATGCATCGTGCTGTCGCGGGCGCGGCTCAGGCTCGCGAGAAGCGCGCCCTCACCGATGACAATGAGGCCCTCGGGGGCATTGTCGGCATCGAGCAGATCGTCTTCGACGCCGATGACCTTGTCGCCCGAGCAGCGCAGCACCCGGCGACGGATGACGCCCGCGGGGTCCTGGGCGGTTGCCTGATAGAAAACCGCTGCCGCCGGAGCACGCCAGTCGACGACGATGACGTCGCGGTTTTCGTCGCGGACACCGATGCGGCCGATGTAGCGCGAGTCGCCGTCGAGGAGATTGAGCCGGCCGAAGACCAGCCCGTCATGCGCTGCGTTGAGGGCAGAAATGCGCTTGGTCGCCTGAAAGACCATGGCATCGCGTTCGACGAGGCCACCCTCGTTGCCGATATGGCCGCGGGCAAACCCCTCGGCGACCATTGATCGGGCCATCTTGGCGGACTCATCGAGACGCTCGTAGACCGTGTCGACATATGCCTGTTCGGCAGCGATCTCCTGCTGGGCCTGTTGCTCAGCGTTGGTGTCAGACACCGATCTCCTTATGGGCCAAATTCAGAACTCATAAGTCTATGCGGTCAACCGTTATTCCCGCAGGCCGCACCGGAAACTACACGGATTAGAATTTTCGACTTTCACCCCCCGAAGCCGGGGCTGGAGTAGCATTTTCGCATAGCGGGGGCGTACATCAGGGGTATCCATGCGTCGAATGATTATCTTGGCTGCTGTTTCGGCAGTGGCATTCGTCGCTGTTCCGATGCCTTCGGCCATTGCGGCGCCAGCCACCGTGAGCCTTGCGACCTCTGCAAACAGCATCAAACTCGGCGAGACCTTTGTCCTGAGTGGGGCTGTCAGCCCTGGCGGCCGCGGCAAGACTGTCAGCGTCGAACGCCGGTTCCCGGGCAAGAGTTGGGCGAAGATCGTTTCCAAGAAGTTCTCGAAGTCCAAAAAGGTCAAGACCAGCACATATTCCTTCGTGATTGAGCCGGCCAAAGCCGGTCCGAGGGAATATCGCATCAGGAGGAGCGGCAAGACCCCCGCCTACAGCAAGGCGCAGAACGTGGACGTCTACCGCTGGCAGTACCTCGCCGATCTTCCCCATACGACAAAGCATGCAGCCCGCACGAGACTCGGAGCGTTCACCATTCACGACTCCGTCTACCCTCGTTCGATCTCGATTTCGCCCGTCGGCTTCACGGAGATGATGGCGCCGCCTGCCGAGCTCGCGTGGGACCTGTCGGGACGCAGATGCACGCAGCTAGATGCCTATCTCGGCCTGAGCAAAGACTCGCCGCGCTCATCCTCGACACTCATTCGCTTCTACGACAAGTCTGCCAAGAAGAATTTGATCCGACCGATCCGCGTGAAGCAGAAGAACGATGCCAGCCGCTGGGACGTCGCGCTCACCAAACCGAAGCTGTCGTTTGCTTTCCTCGTCGATCCGATGGCATTCGATGCGATCGAAGCCCCCCGTTATCAAGCAGTGATCGGAACGCCCCGGGTTTACTGCAACTCCTGACCGCCGTTACTTGACGGCAGCAGTCGAGTTGGACCACCTCGTCAAGTTCGGATAGCCGGACAGCTTTCCGGT
>JBDSQP010000392.1:0-3683 GCA_039929755.1 Aeromicrobium sp.
CGCCTTCGCGGCGGCGCCTTGCCAGCCGGGCGCCATTTGCGCCAGTCCCATGTCTCTGAAGGAGAACCAACTCATGCCCAAAATTTTGGAGTTCGACGAGAACGCCCGCCGCGCCCTCGAGCGTGGCGTCGATGCACTCGCCAACACCGTCAAAGTGACCCTCGGCCCCAAGGGCCGTTACGTCGTACTCGACAAGAAGTGGGGCGCGCCGACCATCACGAACGATGGCGTCACTGTCGCCCGCGAAGTCGAACTCGACGACCCCTTCGAAAACCTTGGTGCCCAGCTGGCCAAGGAAGTCGCCACCAAGACCAATGACGTCGCCGGTGACGGTACGACCACCGCGACCGTCCTCGCCCAGGCGATGGTCCACGAAGGCCTGCGCGCAGTTGCCGCCGGCTCCAGCCCGGTTGACCTCAAGCACGGCATTGAAGCCGCTGTAGCCGCCGTCACCGAGAAGCTCCGTGAAATGGCACGCGACGTCAACGACAAGAAGGACATGACCGACGTCGCCACGATTTCGGCGCGCGACAGCCACATCGGCGAACTCATCGCCGAAGCCTTCGACAAGGTCGGCAAGGACGGCGTCATCACCGTCGAAGAGTCCAACACACTCGGCACGGAACTTGAGTTCACCGAGGGTATGCAGTTCGACAAGGGCTACATCTCGCCCTACATGGTGACCGACACCGAACGTATGGAAACCGTCCTCGACGACCCGTACATCCTGATCAACTCGGGCAAGATCTCGGCCGTCAGCGACTTGCTGCCGATCCTGGAGAAGGTTGTCCAGGCCGGCAAGCCGCTGTTCATCCTTGCCGAAGACGTCGATGGCGAAGCGCTGTCGACGATCGTCGTCAACAAGATCCGCGGAACCTTCACCTCGGCCGCCGTCAAGGCCCCCGCCTTCGGTGACCGTCGCAAGGCCATGTTGCAGGACATCGCGAGCCTCACCGGCGCGCAGGTTGTCACGCCCGACGTCGGTCTCAAGCTCGACCAGATCGGCCTCGAGGTCCTCGGCACTGCTCGCCGTGTTGTCATCACCAAGGACAACACGACGATCATCGACGGAGCCGGCGAAGCTACCGAGGTCGCTGCTCGCGTCAACCAGATCAAGGCCGAGATCGAACGTTCGGACTCTGACTGGGACATCGAAAAGCTCCAGGAACGCCTTGCCAAGCTCGCCGGCGGCGTATGCGTGGTTCAGGTCGGTGCTGCCACCGAAGTTGAGCTCAAGGAAAAGAAGCACCGCATCGAAGACGCCGTCTCCGCGACGCGTGCCGCGATCGAAGAAGGCATTGTCGCCGGCGGCGGCTCGGCTCTTGTCCACGCGGTTTCAGTCCTCGACGGTGACCTCGGCCTGACCGGTGATGAAGCCGTCGGTGTCCGTATCGTCCGCCTCGGAGCCGATGCCCCGCTGGAATGGATCGCCCGCAACGGCGGTGTCTCCGGTGAAGTCGTCGTCGCCAAGGTTCGCGAAACAGGCAAGGGCTACAACGCGGCCACCGGTGAATACGGTGACCTCGTCGCTCAGGGTGTCCTCGACCCGGTCAAGGTGACGCGCTCCGCGCTCGCCAACGCCGCTTCGATCACGGCGATGCTGCTCACGACCGAAACGCTGGTCGTCGAGAAGCCCGCCAAGGAAGCCGCTGACGCGCACGCCGGTCACAGCCACTGATCTGATCAGCAACTGACGGAAGGTCACGTCCCCGCGAATGCGGGGACGTGACCTTCTTTTGCTGCTCTACTTGCGACATGGAGGACCTTTCCGCAGTCGCGATCGACTCATACCGATGGCGGACGTGGACGGACGCGGCTTCGTCGGTCCAGACGGCAGCGAAACGCCTGGCGAATGCGGGATTCGTACTCGTCACGCTTGTCGCCGCAGGTTTCGGCGCGATGACCCTGAGAGGCGAGTGGCGCTACTCCGCGATCGTCTACGCGCCCGTGTTGGGCTTCCTGATGTGGGAGGCGATTGAGAGCTCTGTCGCGCCGGTCAGATTCCGGCCGGTCGCGCAGTCGATGCGGGAGGTCCTGGTTCCCGATCTCGTGGACGCGATCGACGACTCACGACTCCTTCAACTCGCCCGCTTCAAGTCTGCGCGCGTGAGCGGACAGACGATCCGGGTCATCGACGAGGGCGGTTACGTCCAATTCGTGATCGCCGGGGAAGACGAAGACTTCGGAGCCGACTGGGGAACGGCGGGCGGCGGGGACTTTGGCGACATGGGCTACGCGGGTGGAGATTCTGGCGGCGGCGGTGACGGCGGCAACTAGCGCCGTTCTATGTGCCCGCCGCCTTGTCCAGGCTGTTAACGTCATTTTTCGTGAGTGGCGATTTTGACGCGATCCGGGCCGAGTTTGACCTTCCGTCGTTGGCCGGGACCAATCTGTTTCCCAGCGACGCGGAGGTCGAGGCCGAGGCAATTGCGGGCGAGGTCCCGGCCGGTGTCGAGGACGCAACCGACATCCCGTTCGTCACCATCGATCCGCCGGGGGCCAAAGACCTCGATCAGGCGATGTTTCTGGAGCGCGTCGGCGACGGATTCCGCGTGCACTACGCGATCGCCGATCTCGGCGCGGTCATCAGGCCCGGGGGAGCGATCGACACCGAGGCGCGGCGCCGCGGCCAGACGATCTACCTTCCCGACGCGCGGGTTCCCTTGCATCCGCCGGTGTTGTCCGAGGATGCGCTGAGCCTCCTCCCCGGTCAAGTACGTCGTGCTGCCGTATGGACGATCGACCTCGACTCCACCGGACTGGCTACCGAGGCCACAGTCCGCCGGGCCCTTGTGAAGTCGGTCGCCCAACTCGACTACGACGAAGTCCAGGCAACGTTCGACGCCGGCAAGCCCCATTCCTCGATCGAATCCCTCGCGGACGTCGGCGCCATGCGACTCAAGTACAGGGTCGGCCTTGGGGCCATCGAGCTCGGCCTGCCCGAACAGGAAATCGTCCCCGATGGGAACGGGTGGAAGATCCATATGCGTATGCGGACCAAGGTCGACGCGTGGAACGCCGAGATCTCGTTGTTGACCGGTATGTGCGCCGCACAACTCATGCTGAAAGCCGAGATAGGTCTGCTCCGCACACTGCCTGTTGCCGATGTCGGCGCGGTCGACCGCTTCGAGCGAGCGGCCAAGGCGCTCGGCGTCGTGTGGCAAGCCGGCGAAACGGCCGGTGAGGTCCTTTCCAACCTTGACCCCGAGCTCCCGGCATCGATCGCGCTCATGAGCGATGCCACGCGCCTGCTGCGCGGCGCAGGCTATGAGGCTTTCGACGGCGCGCAACCCAAGGCCAAGGAGCACGCCGGCATCGGCGGCCCATATGCCCACGTCACAGCACCTTTGCGACGCCTTGCCGATCGCTTCGGCACCGAGGTCAGCCTCGCCCTGTGCGCCGGCACGCCCGTGCCCGACTGGGTCAAGGAGGCGTTGCCGTTGATTCCCGAGATCATGAGCGAGTCTGACAGCTTCGCCGCCAAGGTCGACCGCACGTGCCTCGATCAGGTCGAAGCCTGGATGCTTGACGGCAAGGTAGGCCAGACGTTCGACGGCTTTGTGTTGCGGGTCAACCAGGGCGGATCCAGTGGCGAAGTCGTACTGACCGATCCTCCGGTCATCGCCGATTGCGATGGCGCCAATCTGGTCGAAGGCACGCGGGTATCGGTCAGGCTCACCGCG
>JBDSQP010000393.1:0-2026 GCA_039929755.1 Aeromicrobium sp.
CTGAACGTCTCGTCACCGATCAGTCTCACGGCAAGGCTGATCTGCTCCATCGACACCGATGCGCCGTCAACATCCTGGCTCCGGATCGTCGGGCCTTGCCTACCCAGGCGCAGGTAGACCAACTCGGCCCCGGCGGGTCCGATGCCCGGGGCGACCTCTTCGGTCGCACCAGCGCTGACGGCCAATTGATACAGCCCGAGCTGAGGATGCACCTTTGCCTCGTCGAGCTTGATCGCATTCTTCGACGTCTTGTAGTCGACAACGTGGACGCCCGCGTCGTCAACGTCGACACGATCGATCGAGCCGGACAAAGTGACATCACGGCCGTCAACCTCGACATCGACCGTGAAGGGGTGTTCGGCGGCGACGGCTGTGCGCTTGTTGGTCTTATGCCAGAGCGCGAACCGCTCGAGCGCCGCGATCGCCTCCCGCCGCTCACGGACGCTGACCCACGGTCCATAACCCAAGGAACTCCATACGGCGTCGAGATGGCTTGCGAGCACCTGGACATCCGGGTCGACGCCGCTCTTGACGACCTCGGCGGCCAGCGCGTGCACAATCGAACCGAATCCCTGCGCAGCCGACGTCCCCCGCTCGCCCTTGGCTTCGTGGCTCACAAACCATTGGAGTGCGCATTTGGTGAGCTTGTCCATCTGGCTCCCTGAGAGCTGCAGGGGTTGGTCAGGATCGCGCACCGGGGTCTCGTTAGAGGTGCGTGCTGCCAGCCCCCACCAGCGATCGGGGTGGGCTGCCCGAGTCGATGGACGCGCGGCGAGTTGTGCCAGCTGTATCGCCACGCGTTCGCGCACGGCGGGATCGTCGGTGCCCTCGCCGATGCGGCGCAACTCCGCCACTGCACCACGCAATGACAACGTGCGGGTGGGTCGCGCCCGCGGCTCGGGCAGCGTGCGCGTTCTATGGCCGGCGCCACCAGCGAGATAGGTATGGAGCTCGCCGACAAACCGCGACGGCTGGTCGCCCTCATCGGATCCGCTGGCGACCGCCGTGACCACAAGTCGCGACTTGGCCCGGCTGCAAGCGACGTAGAACAAGCGCCGTTCCTCAGCCACCGCCGCCCACTGTGAAGGTGGCGGGAGCACACCATGCGAAGAAAGCCGGTCACCTTGCAGCAGGCTTCCGCGGGCTCTGACATCGGGCCACTCGCCATCTTGCACGGCCGCAACGACCACCAACGGCCACTCCATTCCCTTGGAACGGTGAGCCGTCATGAGCTGCACGGCATCGCCGGAATCTCCGCTTTGCGCGATGGTGTCGGCCGGGATCTGTTGATCCTCGAGAGCTCGCGCCACCTCGGCGACCGATCGACGGGCATCACGCTCCTCGGCACGCGCGGCCTCGGCAAACAAGGCACACACCGCATCCAGATCGTGATTGGCCTGAGGTGCACCTTCGCCGTCGCCTTCGGCCTCGGCCCGAAGGCGACGCGGCCAGCCGGTGCCGTCCCACACGGTCCAAAGCACTTGCTCGGCCGACTCACCGGCAGAGATCTGGTCGGCCGCTTTGCGCAACAAAGTGGCGAGCTTGGCCGCGGCTTCGACGGCCCATCCCGGCGGTCCTGGAACCTTGAGCGTCGACAAGAACACCGGGTCTCCCAGCGACTCGGCGATCAAGAGCCGCGAGGCTTTCGGCTGCCCTCCGTCTGCCGCATCGTCCTTCCGCAGCACCCGGCCGAGACGGCGCAAACCTGCCGCGTCGAGATGACCGAGCGGGCCGGTGAGCAGCGCATGCGCCACGTCGGGCGCCAACGACTCGGAGCGGCTCAGCGCGTCGGCCGCATGCAGAGCACCCAACAACGTGCGCACCGCGGGCTCAACGGCAAGCGGCAACTCGTCGCCAGCCACCTGGACCGGGACGCCCGACGCCGCCAGGGTGCGCTGCAGTCGTCCGAGATGCTGACCCGATCGCACCAAAACCGCCATGTCTCGCCACGGGACGCCGTCATGCAGGCGCGCCTCGCGCAGCAACAGTGCGATGTGTTCGGCCTCGGCCGTCGGCGAGGAGTAGG
>JBDSQP010000394.1:0-4759 GCA_039929755.1 Aeromicrobium sp.
CTTGCTGGTCTGGTCCTGTTTGAGAAACCCCACTTCGACGAGCGTCCTGATGATGCCGTGCGCGGTGCCCTTGGGAAGGCGCAGCGAAGCGGAAATCTCGGCCAGCCCGAGACGGCGTTGACCCGCCGCGAGAAGGCGCAAGATAGCGGCTGCTCGTTCTATGGACTGGATGGAGCCAGGCATTGCGCCAACTTAGGTAGGGCGCCGGCGTTCGACAATGCCGACCGCAGTGTGTTGTCGACCACACTACGCGGGCATAGCGTTTCAAACCAATAGTTAGTTCCAATTGACTATTCCAAACCCAATCAGGAGATGCTATGGCGCTGTCGACACTTGAGTCCACGAGAGAATCCCGGGTCGAACATCGGGAGGGTTCCCAGGAGAATGTCGATCTGCCGTCGTCTTCGGCTCGGGTGCCGAGCCTCATTGGGGAGATGGCCGCCGAATTCCTCGGCACTTTCATCCTGATCCTGTTCGGCGTCGGTGTTGTCGCTCAAGTAGCGGCCGGCGGTATCGGCGACCACGACAGCATCGCCTGGGGTTGGGGCCTGGGTGTCATGCTCGGTATCTACGTCGCTGGTCAGGTTAGTGGCGCGCACCTCAACCCGGCCGTTACTTTCGCGCTCGCCCTGTTTCAGAAGTTTCCGTGGCCCAAAGTCGGGCCGTACATGTTCGCCCAGCTGGCAGGGGCATTCGTTGCAGCACTGATCGTCCGCTGGAACTACTCCGAGGTCATCTCCAAATTTGACCCCGGGCACACGATCAAGAGCCAGGGCATCTTCTCGACCTTGCCGGGCAACGGCACTTTGCCGGTCGGCGAGATGGGCGCATTGCGCGACCAGATCATCGGCACGGCCATCTTGGTCTTGCTGGTGTTCGCGATTACTGATGCCCGTAACTCGGCGCCTTTGTCGAACATGACCCCGTTCATCGTTGGTCTGTTGGTCGTCGCCATCGGTATGGCATGGGGCACCAACGCGGGATACGCCATCAACCCTGCGCGTGACCTCGGACCGCGGTTCGCATCGTTCATCACCGGCTACCGCGGAGCGTTCCGGGACCAATACGGGAACTTCTACTTCTGGATCCCGATCGTCGGCCCTCTGATCGGAGGCGCCGTCGGAGGCGCACTCTACAAATTCGGACTGCAACGGCATCTGCCTCAGGCAGACGCGGACCAGGCGTCCTGATCATCTCAACCCACCACTCAAACCTAAGGACCAAAAATGGCTGATTTTGTAGGCGCAATCGATCAAGGAACAACCAGTACGCGTTTCATGCTGTTCGACCACAGCGGCAACGAAGTTGGAAAGCACCAACTCGAGCACGAGCAGATTTTGCCTCAGGCCGGCTGGGTTGAACACAGTCCGGTCGAGATCTGGGAACGTACGCGGTCCGTCATACAGACGACGATGATCAAGCTGGGCCTTGCTGCATCCGACCTTGCGGCGCTCGGTGTGACCAATCAGCGGGAGACGACCGTTGTCTGGAACAGGAAGACCGGACGCCCCTACTACAACGCCATCGTCTGGCAGGACACCCGCACGGACCGGATCGCCAGTGCGCTCGAACGCGAAGGCAAGGGAGACGTCATCCGCGAAAAGGCGGGCCTGCCGCCGGCGACATACTTCTCGGGTGGAAAGATCCAGTGGATTCTTGAGAATGTCGATGGAGTCCGCGCCGCCGCCGAAGCAGGTGATGCTTTGTTCGGCAACACCGACAGCTGGGTGATGTGGAACCTCACCGGTGGGATCGACGGCGGTGTTCACATCACGGATGTGACCAATGCCAGCCGAACGATGCTGATGAATCTGGAGACGTTGGAATGGGACGACGAGCTTCTCGGCTTCTTCAACATCCCGCGGGCGATGCTGCCTGAGATCAAGCCATCATCCGACCCCAACCAATATGGCCAGGTGGCGGCTCCCGAGGGTTTCGCCGGCATCCCGTTGACAGGCATCCTCGGTGATCAGCAGGCGGCGATGTTCGGGCAGGTCTGCTTCGAACCTGGCGAAGCGAAGAACACCTACGGCACCGGCAATTTCATGCTGCTGAACACCGGGACCGAACTGGTCCGAAGCAAGAACGGGCTGCTCAGCACCGTTTGCTACCAGATCGGCGAGGACAAGCCGGTTTACGCGCTTGAAGGTTCGATTGCTGTCACCGGCTCTGCCGTGCAGTGGCTCCGCGATCAGCTCGGCATCATCTCGGGCGCAGGTGAGATCGAGGCCTTGGCCGGAAGCGTCAAGGACAATGGTGGCGTCTACTTCGTGCCTGCGTTCTCGGGCCTGTTCGCTCCGTACTGGCGTAGCGACGCTCGCGGCGCCATCGTCGGGCTGTCGCGCTTCAACACCAACGCCCATTTGGCGCGAGCCACCCTCGAAGCGATCTGCTATCAGAGTCGTGACGTGTCCGAAGCGATGGAGGCTGACTCCGGCGTCCACCTTGATGTGCTCAAGGTCGACGGCGGTGTGACGGTGAACGATCTGTGCATGCAGCTGCAGGCCGACGTTCTCGGCGTGCCGGTGAGTCGGCCTGTCGTTGCTGAGACCACTGCGTTGGGCGCGGCATATGCCGCCGGTCTGGCAGTCGGGTTCTGGAAGGACACTTCCGAGCTTCGTGACAACTGGAACGAGTCCAAGCGCTGGATGCCCGAATGGTCCGATGAGCAGCGAACCGAGGGCTATGTCGGTTGGAAGAAGGCCGTCGATCGAACCCTGGACTGGGTCGACGTTTCGTGACTTCAACTCAGCCGTCGGGTTCGGTTCAACCACTGAGCCCGGCGGGCCGTTCGGCCTCGTTGGCCAGGCTGGCCACGGAGCATCTCGATGTCCTCGTGATCGGCGGCGGTGTGGTGGGTGCAGGTTGTGCCCTTGATGCGGTGACGCGCGGCCTGAAGGTTGGACTTGTCGAAGCCCGCGACTACGCGGCCGGGACATCGAGCCGATCCAGCAAGCTGTTTCACGGCGGGCTGCGCTATCTCGAGCAGTTCAACTTCGGCCTCGTATTCGAGGCATTGAAGAAACGTTCGCTTGCACTCGACACGCTGTGCCCGCATTTGGCCCGCCCTGTGCCGTTCATATATCCCCTCGAAAAGGTCATTGACCGGGCCTACGTGGGGCTGGGCATTGGCGTGTATGACGTGATGGGCGCAGGCCGAGGGGTTCCCTCTCATCACCGACATCTCGGACGCAAGAAGACGATGGCGTCATTTCCGTCGGGGAAGAAGTCCGCCATTCGTGGTGCGGTTCGCTTCTATGAGGGTCAGGTCGACGATGCGCGGCACACGATGATGCTCGCGCGCACGGCCGCCGATCTGGGCGCTCTCTGTGTCAACAGTGCGCGAGTCACCGGGTTCCTGCGTGAAGGCGAGGCCGTGGTTGGGGTTACCGTAAACGACCTCGAGACTGGTCTCGAATTTGAGATTCGGGCCCGACAGGTCATCAATGCCGCAGGAGTTTGGACCGATGAGATCCAGCAGATGGCCGGCGGCAAGGGCCAGTTCCGGGTGCGGGCGTCCAAGGGTGTGCACCTTGTCGTCCCGAGGCACAGGATCACGAGCGAAACAGGCATCATCACCCGTACCGAGAAGAGCCTGCTGTTCATCATTCCGTGGGAAAGCCACTGGATCATCGGAACCACTGACACCGATTGGAAGCTCGATCTGGCGCATCCTGCGGCCAGTCAGAGCGACATCGACTATCTGCTCGGAAATGCCAACACCGTGCTGGAGGAGCCACTCACGCGTAAAGACGTTGTCGGCGTGTATGCCGGCCTTCGACCGCTGCTTTCCGGCGAATCGGATTCGACGAGCAAGTTGTCGCGCGAACACGCGGTGGCCTCGCCGGTGAGCGGATTGACGGTTATTGCCGGTGGGAAGTACACGACCTATCGGGTCATGGCCAAGGACGCCGTCGATGCCGCAGTGCGGGGGCTCGGTCGTACGGTGCCAAAGTCATCGACCGAGGGCGTTCCATTGGCAGGGGCCGTGGGCTATTTCGACCACCGCGATTCCCGCCAGAAGACGGCCGACCGGACCGGTTTGCATGTGTCCCGCATCGAACACCTGCTGGGACGATATGGATCACTGATCGATGAATTGCTCGAGCTGATCGTCGAACGACCCGAGCTCGGGGAGCCGCTGACCGGCGCACCTCAATATCTCAAGGCCGAGGTGTACTACGCGGCCAGCCATGAAGGCGCGATGCACCTGGATGACGTCCTAACCCGCCGCACCCGTGTCTCGATCGAGGTGGCCGACCGAGGTGACGCCGCAGCAGTCGAGGTCGCAGATCTCATTGCACCGATCCTGGGCTGGACGAACGTGCGCGCTGCGCAGGAGGTTGAGCACTACAGACTGCGCGTCGAGGCCGAGCGAGAGTCACAGGAGCAATCGGACGACCACACGGCCGACGCGGCGAGGATGGGCGCCCCCGATGTACGGCAGGTCAGCCGATCAGCGACGCGATGATCTCCGCGGCTGTGCCCTCGCGGGCGTAGCCGAAACCGGTGCCGGCCCAGAGATTGAGTCCGTGCGGATCGCCTTCGGCTGCGGCGGCGGCTCGAATGGGCGCGGTCAGATGATGGATTGCCGGATAGCCCAGGGGAGCGGTCTCGGAAAAGGCTTCGGTGAAGCGATTGCGAAGAGCACGTGCTGGTCGCCCGGTGAAAGCGCGCGTGACAACGGTTTCGGCAAAGCGTGGGTCGCCCATCGCCTCACGCTGGGTCGGACGTGTGCCGGCTTCGGTCGCTTTGAGGA
>JBDSQP010000395.1:0-5822 GCA_039929755.1 Aeromicrobium sp.
GTGGTTTGCCGCGTGGCGTAACTTAATCACAACACCCTCGTTGTACACTCGTACAACCCCAGAAGGAAACCCATGACCAGCAAGTTCGCTCTGCGGCGCGGACATATCGCCGCTGTATGCGCGACTAGCGCACTCGCCCTGGTAGTCACTGCCGCGCCCGCGGTGACGGCCAGCGCAACCGCCTCGAGCACGCCGAAGCCGGCCGGCACCGTTCTCAAGGTCTCCGCGCTGCCCGCGTCCCTGTGGTTGCCGAGCGCCGCCAAGGCCGTGACCTTGACCTACGTGACTCAGGACACCTTCGGCAAGCCAGGCACCAGCACCGGCACCGTGATGATCCCCAAGGGGAAGGCGCCCGCGGGTGGCTGGCCGGTCATCTCCTGGGCGCACGGCACCATCGGCCTGGGCGACGCCTGCGCCCCGTCCCGCATCGGGCCCGCGCTGGGCTCGCGTGACAACCCGCACCTCGACAAGTTCCTCAGCGCCGGGTACGCCGTCGTCGCCAGCGACTACGCCGGCCTCGGGACCCCCGGACTCCACGCCTATCTTGACGGCAGGACCGCCGCCCACAACATCGTGGACATGGTCAACGCGGGTCGCACCTGGGCCGCCTCCCTGCCCGCCTCCCAGCGGCTGGCACGCAAGTACGTGATCGCCGGACAGTCCCAGGGTGGGGGCGCAGCGATCTACGCCGCCCGGTACGCCACCGAGTTCGGCGGCTCCAACCTGGACTACCGCGGCGCCGTCGGCACCGGCACTCCCGCCTACATCGAGACCCTGCTGACCCTCGGCGGCCCCAAGGTGCCGCCCGTGCCGCTGACGCCCGGCATGACCGCCTACGTGACCTACCTGATCGCCAGCATCAACTACTCCCACCCCGAGCTGGGCATCGGCGCGATCCTGACCGACACCGGCCGCAAGTACCTCAAGCTCGCGGAGACCGAGTGCATCTTCCAGTTCGAGGAGTCGGTCGCCAAGGTCTCTCTGGGGGACTACTTCACCAAACCGCTCGCCTCGCTGCCGGGCTTCACCAACACGGTGAACGGCTACATGAAGATGCCCGAGTCCGGCTTTGACAAGCCGTTCTTTATGGGCCACGGCGCCTTGGACACCGACGTGCCCTACGCGATCACCCTGCCCTACGTCGCAGCACTCATCCTCAAGGGCCAACCTGTCACCTTCAAGACTTACCCAACCGACCACAGCGGCGCTTTGATCGCCTCCGAGAAGGACACAGCCCCCTACATCGCCGACCTCTTCCAGTAGAAACGCACGCCGTCAACCCGGTTCCTATGCAGTCGTACAAGGACCGGGTTTCGGCATTTGGAGAGCCCAAACTGATCCACAGCGACGTACCCATCAGGATCGACGGCGTACGGACCTGCGAGGTCGCCACTGGCACGCCGATCACTGCTACGTCAGGCGTGGCCGAGTCAACCGGGAACTGTTGGTCAGCCGGCAGACCAACTCGATGAGCTCTATCGCCGCGGGCTGGAGCTCACGCGGACCGCGAGAGGACCAAGGTGCCGCTGTCATTATTGAGGCGGAACCCGAGGAAGGGCTGACCCAGCCGCGGGCGTACAGGATGGCGTACGTCTCACCAGACCTCGCGTCGTGACGGAGCCCGCGCGAGATCGTCCCCGGCGGCGTCGGGAATGCGTGACAACCGCGAGGTACGCGTGCTGCCGCCGTCCCGGTCAGTGGAATAGCCGCTTCCTGCTGATGCCCCGAAATGATCAGGATAAGAGCAATCAGAGACCGAGGGAGGCTAGACCGTGACACCACCCTTGGACGGCGTACGTGGGATGGGCCTCACACGGCTTCTGCCGCGAGCCTCAGAGAGAGCCTTTCCGCGCCTTGAAGAGTGCATAATCTATGTATATAGTAACCCTCAAATAATCAACGCTCTCCCGACGAGCGCCTGCAATGAAGGAGTGCTGTGAAGGTTCAAGCTGCTGTTCTACGAGAAGCTGACAAGCCGTTCTTGGTCGAGCAACTCGACCTCGAAGATCCTCGCGACGACG
Source organism: Aeromicrobium sp. (assembly GCA_039929755.1). Taxonomy (GTDB): domain Bacteria; phylum Actinomycetota; class Actinomycetes; order Propionibacteriales; family Nocardioidaceae; genus JACMOZ01. Next base: position 2,022 of record JBDSQP010000395.1, read on the forward strand.
AGGTGTTGGTGCGAATCGTGGCGGCCGGGTTGTGCCACACCGACTTGTTGTCGCGTGAGGCGCCCGACATGTTCTTCCAGGGCCCGTTCGTTGCTGGGCACGAGGGCGCCGGCGTAGTCGAAGCCGTCGGAGCCGGGGTGAACGATCTGGCCCCAGGTGATCATGTCGTGCTCAGCTTCGCGTCGTGCGGCGAATGCGTGCCGTGCAAGGACGACCACCCGGCATATTGCTTAATGTTTGCGGAACACAACTTTGCAAAACTGCGTCTGGCTGACGGATCTACCGCGCTTCGCGATGCCGAGGACATGCCGGTCGGTTCGCACTTCTTTGGGCAGTCCTCCTTTGCGTCGCATGCCGTGGTCGGGAAGCGATCGATCGTCAAGGTGGACAAGTCCTACGACCTGATTACGGCAGGCCCGTTGGGTTGCGGGATCCAGACCGGCGCCGGCGCCGTCCTGAACAGCTTCGATCTGCAAGATGGCGAAACGATCGTCATTGCCGGAGCTGGTTCGGTCGGGCTGGCCGCTGTCATGGCAGCGAAGTACGCCGGAGCGTCTGAGATCATCGTCGTCGACCTACACCAGACCCGCTTGGACCTGGCGACCAAGTACGGTGCCACCACTACTGTGAAAGGCGATCCGAGCGGCCTTTCGTCGGCGGTTCGCGAGGTGGCTCCGACAGGCGTCGACTATGCGTTGGACACGACGGGGAACGCGGGGATCGTCCGCGGCTTGCATGACAGCCTTGGTCCGTTCGGCATCCTGGGCATATGCGGCGTAGGTTTTGGCGACGTCGCGCTCGACATGACCGCGCTGCTTTCTGGGCGAAAAATCATCGGCATCATCGAAGGCGATGCCGTTCCGCAGTCATTCATCCCACGCCTGCTGAAGCTGAACAGCGACGGCCTCTTTCCCTTCGACGAACTCGTCACCCCGTTTCCCATCTCCGACATCAACACGGCCGAAGCGATGACCCGATCCGGCGAGACAGTCAAACCTGTCTTGACCTTCTGACAGCCACGCCCAAAGTGCGCCTTACGCCAACGCTGAGGAGTCAGCAATGAATTTGATCTACGAGAAGTTCTACATCGACGGACGGTGGGTTCAGCCAGAGACGGCAAACCGCATCAACGTCATCTCCGCGAGCACCGAAGAGACCATCGGGCAGGTACCCGACGGTTCTGAGGCCGATATCGATGCAGCGGTGAGCGCAGCGCGCCGGGCCTTCGACGACCCATCTGGGTGGGCTCATCTCGACCCGGTAGATCGGAACGCCGTTCTCGAACGGTTCGCCGATGAGATCGAATCGCGGAGCGCCGAGACAGTACAGCGCGTCAGTGCGCAAAACGGCATGCCGGTGAGTGTGGGAGCAGCGTCGGAGGGGACAGCCCCGGCCGTGCTCCTGCGCTATTACGTCGGCCTGATGGCTGCGTTGCCGACCGAAGAAGTCCGCGAGGGTCTGTTCAGTGGAACCACAGTCATCAGACGTGAGCCGATCGGTGTCGTTGCAGCGATCGTTCCGTGGAACTTTCCACAGTCCTTGACGTTCATGAAGCTCGCGCCGGCATTGGCCGCGGGCTGCACCGTGGTGCTGAAGCCTTCTCCCGAGACGGTCCTGGACGCTTTCCTGGTCGCCGAAGCTGCCGAGGCAGCGGGTATGCCTCCCGGTGTCCTGAACATCGTGCCGGGCGGTCGTGAAGTAGGCGCACATCTGGTTTCCCACCCTGGCATCGATAAGGTGAGCTTCACCGGTTCGACCGCTGCCGGTCGACAGGTAGGTGAGGTGTGCGGTCGGCTGCTGAGGCCTGTGACCCTCGAGCTCGGCGGCAAGTCCGCCGCGATCGTCCTCGATGACGCCGAGCTTGCCCCAGATCTCGGCAAGTTCTTTGCGGCGACGATGCTCAACAGTGGTCAGACCTGCTACCTGGGAACGCGCGTGCTCGCGCCACGCAGCCGTTACGACGAAGTAGTCGATCTGCTGGCCGCGATGGTCGCGTCACTGAAGGTCGGCGACGCCCTGGACCCGGAGACCCAACTTGGCCCCTTGTCCAGCGCCCGCCAACGCGACCGCGTCGAGGCATACATTGCGAAGGGTCTGGGCGACGGCGCGAGACTTGTTGCAGGAGGCGGTAGGCCGACCGGCCTGGATCGGGGTTGGTTCATCGAGCCAACGATCTTCGCCGACGTTGACAATCGGTCGACGATCGCGCAAGAAGAGATCTTCGGGCCAGTCCTGTCAGTGATTCCATACGCGAACGTCGACGATGCGATAGCGATCGCAAACGATTCCGACTACGGACTGGGTGGAAGTGTTTGGTCGCCCGACACCGATCGTGCGATGGCGGTTGCCAGACGGGTGCAGACGGGCACTATTGGCATCAACTCCTTTGACATGGACATCGGCTCTCCATTCGGCGGAGTGAAGGCAAGCGGCATGGGGCGCGAGTTGGGCCCAGAGGGCCTCGCTGCAAACCAAGTGATCAAGTCCATCTACCGGCAATACTGAGCCAGGCGCAGGTACTCGGCACACCCGCCGATTGCCGCACAATTCTTGAAACGAAGGGACTGAGTAACTTGACGAAAGTCACCGAAGACATCAGCTGGATGTTCACTGAGGGGTCGGCCTACGCCGACGAAGATGCATGGCACGCCGCAGCCACCCGGCTGCGCCAGGAGAGTCCCATCGTCAAGGTGGAGATTGACGGTTGGCCGACCGTGTGGGCAATCATGAAGCACGCTGACGTGATGACCATCGAGAGACGACATGACATCTTCCTGAACACCGAGCGGGTCCTGTATCAGTCGGACGCGGCTTCCGACGCTTCGCCACCGCAGCGAACCATCATCCAGATGGATGGTGCAGAGCACAAGCAGTACCGCAGCTTGACGACGGAATACTTCACTGTGGGTTCCCTGCGTCGTAATCTGCAGACCGAACTCGACGAATTGTCCAAGTCCTATGTCGACAAGATGGTTGCGGCGGGAGGCGAGTGCGACTTTGTCTCCGACGTGGCCAAGTACTTCCCACTCCGTGTGATCCTGACAATGCTTGGGGTCCCGGAGAACGATCATCCCGAGGTGTTGCGCTTGACTCAAGAGGTCTTCGGGATTTCAGACCCCGAATTTGCGGCATCTTTGCCCGATGACTTCTCGTTTGCGGATGCCCTCTTGCGCCTCCAAGGGTTCCTGAGTTCGCTGACCGTCGCTCGTCGAAACGAACCGACGGACGACATTGCCTCCGTGATCGCCAACAGCACCATCGACGGCGCACCGATCGGCGACGCTGAAGCGGTCAACTACTACGCCATCATCGCCACGGCCGGTCACGACACCACCTCATCGGTCATGGGGGGAGGCATGGAGGCGCTCCTGTCCAATCCTTCGGCATTGCGCGAGCTCCAGGAAGACCCCTCGTTGATGAAGAATGCTGTGGAGGAGATGCTCCGTTGGGCGTCGCCCGCGAAAGCATTCACCCGGCAAGCAACCGAAGATTTCGAACTTCGCGGAACCATGATTCGGGCCGGCGATCGAGTGCTGCTGTCCTACCCTTCCGCCAACCGTGACGAGGAGGTGTTCCCTGACCCGTTCACCTTCGACATCCACCGAGAGAACGCCAATCGACACATTGCGTTCGGTTTCGGAAAACACTTCTGCATCGGCGCGGAGCTCGCCCGGATGGAGCTCAGAGCGTTCTTCACCGAGCTGCTCTCGCGCGTGAAGGACATCGAGTCGGCGGGACCAGTCGAACGGTTCCACAGCACCATTGTGAGTGGAGTGAAACACCTACCCATTCGCTACACCT
>JBDSQP010000396.1:0-7334 GCA_039929755.1 Aeromicrobium sp.
CCGTGTCCCTGGTCTTGCTGTTCGCCCAATTGGCGCGCGACCGTGCCGCAAACCCCCGTCTCGTGGACGGCTAGAACGAGTCGACCGTACGGGCGTCAGCCGTCCGCAAGGTCGAGGACCTTGCGGACGGTGTTGAGGTTTCGGGCCGTCGCCGGCACCTTGAGGGCCCGACCAATCGATGCGGATTTCATGGTTGGCTTTCCGGCGCCATGTGCGTGAAACAGGTGTAGCTCCTGGCCGATGACCTGCCAGTCGTCATCGCCGGTCTCAAAGGTTCGAGCCTTCTCGATCGCGGCGGCGGTCGGGGGTCCGGTCATGAATGAGATGTAGGCCCGTTTGGGTTCGCCCTTGATCTCTTCGGCATCGAACGGGTATGCCGCGAGTGCTGTCTTGACCTCGGCCGGTGTGCGGGAAATGGACTCGCGGAAGAATCCGTACTTGGCCTCGATGGCCCTTTCGAGTGCCCGGTCGAACGCCTCGGGCTTGCCCGGCGGCACGCATACGACATTGCCGGACTGGATGTATGTCTGAACGTCCGTTGCGCCGAGGTCGCCCAAAAGTTCGCGCAACTCAGCCATGGGCAGCGTCGCGCCGCCGACGTTTACCGCCCTCAACCAGATGATTCGTGTCTTTCCCACAGGTGACGGTCTATCACGTGCCACCGACGGCGGCTATCGGGTCATCAGCATGACGAAGGCGACCGTCAGCCCACCCAGCAATACGAGGCTGCCGAGTGCCCAGGGCCAAAGAAGCCGCTCCTTGCGTGTGCAAACCACGAGCACGATCGGGACGGCAACCGCCGCGACGACGAGAATCGCCCAATACCCGAGCAACACGGTCGCAAAATAGCCGGAGTCACAGACAGCCGGCTCGTCCTCGACACTTCCGCAGCTGTCGGTCATGAAGACCGACGTCAAGGCGAACAACGCGAGCAGTGCTTCGCTGAGCAACTGGATCGCATACAGGCTCCAGGCCACGACCTGGTCAAGCACACGACCACCGGAGGTGCGGGGTTGCTCAATGGGTTGCGTCATATCCGGAGGATAGGACAGAAGTCAGGAGGCAGTGGGTGAAACGGCTTCGATCGGAGTCAGCTTGCGGGGCATGATCAGGATCGCAGCGAGCATGACGACTCCCGCGATTGCCGCGGCGATGTAGACGTCGTGGATCGCGGGCTCGAGAATGCCGCGTGAGACGCTCTGGAGGTTGCCGGGTTTGGATCCGAGCCGGTGAGTGACGACGCCGTTGGCGATCGCGCCGAAGGCCGCGACCCCTACTGCGCTGCCTACCGATCGGGCGAAAAGGTTGGTGCCCGTGATGACGCCGCGATGTTGCCAGTCGACGGCCGATTGCGCGGCGACGAGGGCCGGGGAAGCGATGAATCCGAGTCCGATCCCGATCACGAAGCAGGCGAGCGCCAGGTGATAGACCGTGCTGTTGCCGTCGACGCTCAACAGGACCGCGAGGCCTCCGAGGACGAACACCGAACCCATGAGAGCGGTGTCCCGAAAACCAATGCGCAGATAGAAGCGTCCGGCGATCGCCGCCGCGATGGGCCAGCCCATTGTCAGTGCGGCGACAGCCAAACCTGCCACGAGTGCTCCGCGCCCGAGGATGCTCTGGGCATACAGGGGAACGTACGAGGTCAGGCCGATCAGCAGGACTCCGACGACAAGACTTGCCGCGGTGGTGCCGTTGAGAATGCGGTGGCCGAAGACCCACGGCGGCAGGATCGGCTCTTGCGCACGACGTTCGGCGAATCCGAAGGCGACCAACAGGACGGCACCGGCGGCGAGGATCGCGATGCTGGTCCCCGAACCCCAAGCCCATTGGACCCCGCCCTCAAGGAGACCGAGGATCAGAAGTGAACACCCGAAGGTGAGCAGGATCGCGCCGGCGTAGTCGATGGAGTGCTTCTTGCGGGTGACGTCCTCATTGAAGCTGCGCAGCAACATGAACGCCGCCGCGATCCCGATGGGGATGTTGACGAAGAAGATCCAGCGCCAGGACAAATAGTCGGAGAAGACGCCGCCGAGGGTCGGCCCGATGACCGAGGAGACACCCCACACGCTGGCGACGTAGCCCTGGACGCGGGATCGTTCTGCGATCGAATAGATGTCACCGATGATCGTCATGGCCATCGGTGCGACTGCGCCGGCACCGAGTCCCTGAATCGCGCGGAAGGCGATCAGGGAGCCCATACTCCACGCGACTCCACACAGCATCGAACCAGCGACGAACAGGGCGACTCCGAGCAACATGATCGGTTTGCGGCCGACCATGTCTGCGAATTTGCCGTAGATCGGAGTGGAAACGGCTTGAGCAAGCAAGTAGATCGAGAACAGCCACGGGAACTGCGAGAACCCGCCGAGGTCCCGCACCACCGAAGGCACCGCAGTTGCGAGGATCGTCGCATCGATCGCGACGAGGCCGACGCTGAGCATCACGGCGAGGAGGATGGGACCCCGTTCCGAACGGAGTCCAATCGCTGTCAGGGGTGTGCTGTCGGTTGCCATCTCCTATGACAACCGGTTTCCCCCCGCAACGATTCCCTCCGGGCAGACCTGTTTGGTTAGAGACGGGCGGCGAGCTCGGTGGCCTGCTTGATCGCACGCTTGGCATCGAGTTCGGCCGCGAAATCGGCACCACCGATCACGTGTGTGGACTTGCCGGCGGCCTCGAGCGGCTCGAGGAGTTCGCGCAGGGATTCCTGACCAGTGCACAACACGATCGTGTCGACATCGAGGACCTGTGACTCTTCGTTGTCTTTGCCCTTGTTGAGAGTGATGTGCAGGCCGTCGTCGTCGATCGAGTCGTACCACACACCCGGCACCATGACGACGTTGGAGTCCTTGAGCGTGGCGCGATGTACCCAGCCGGAGGTCTTGCCCAAGCCCTTTCCGAGCTCGGTCTCCTTGCGCTGGAGCAGGGTGATGTCGCGCTTGGGGCGGGTCTTGAGCTTGGTGCCGAGCCCGCCGCGTTCGACCGAGGGATCGACGATGCCCCACCTTTCCATCCAGTGGTCGAGCGCCTCGTCCGGTTCGTGCAAAAGGAATTCGCTGACGTCGAAGCCGATGCCGCCCGCTCCCAGAACCGCAACCTTTTCGCCCACGGGAGCACCGTGTCGGATGACGTCCTGGTAGTTGACGACCTTGGCGTGTTCGACGCCGGGGATCGAAGGGATACGAGGAACCACGCCAGTCGCGATGACGATCTCGTCGAATTCGTTGAGGTCTTCGACGGTGGCGCGACGGTTCAGATGGACCTTGACGCCGGCGATCTCCATACGCCTCGTGTAGTAGCGAATGGTCTCCTTGAATTCTTCCTTGCCGGGTATGTGCATCGCGAGGCGGAACTGTCCGCCCAGCTCAGGGAGCGCCTCGAACAGTTCGACACTGTGACCGCGACCGCCGAGCTCGGTGGCTGCGGCGAGTCCGGCGGGACCACCGCCGACGACGGCAATGCGCTTGACCCGTTTGGTTGGCGACAGGATGAGGTGAGTCTCGTGTCCGGCACGCGGGTTGATCATGCAACTTGCGCGCTTGTTCTTGAATGTGTGGTCCAGGCAGGCCTGGTTGCAGGCGATGCAGGTGTTGATCTCATCGGCGCGGCCTTCGGCGGCCTTGTTGACGAAGTGAGGATCGGAGAGCAGGGGGCGCGCCATCGAGATGAGGTCGGCTTGGCCGGAGGCGATGATTTCCTCGGCAACCTCGGGCGTGTTGATCCGGTTGGAGGCAACGACAGGGATGCCGACCTCGGGCCGCAACTTGGCGGTCGTCCAGGCGAATGCAGCACGGGGGACGGACGTGACGATCGTAGGTATGCGGGCTTCGTGCCAGCCGATGCCGGTGTTGAGGATCGAGACTCCGGCCGCTTCGAGCTTCTGCGCAAGCGCGACCGTCTCATCCCACGACTGTGCGTTGTCGACGAGATCGAGCAGGCTCAGCCTGTACATCACGAGGAAGTCGTCGCCGACCTTTTCGCGTACGCGTTCGATGATCTCGACGGGGAATCGCATACGGTTCTCGGCCGATCCGCCCCAGCGGTCGGTGCGATTGTTCGTTCGCGCGGTGACCATCTGGTTGATGAGATAGCCCTCCGAACCCATGATCTCGACACCGTCGTAGCCGGCGTGCTGCGCGAGCTTGGCGGCACGGGCGAAGTCGCTTACGGTCTGGTCGACCTCGCGAGTCGACATCGCCTTGGGAGCGCCAAGCGGGGTGATGGGGCTGGCGATGTTGGAGGCGCCCCGCTTGAAGGGGTGATATCCGTATCGCCCGGCATGCAGGATCTGCATCGCGATCTTGCCATCGTGTTCGTGCACCGCATCGGTGACTAGCCGGTGCTTGTCGGCGAGCTTCTTGGTCGTCATGAGCGATCCGAAGGGGAGGAGCCAACCGTGCCAGTTGGGGGCATAGCCGCCGGTGACCGACAAGGCCACGCCACCCTTGGCGCGTTCGGCAAAATAGGCGGCGAGTTCGGGAAGGTGCTTGGAGCGGTCTTCCATGCCGGTATGCATCGAGCCCATGATCACGCGATTGCGCAAGGTCTGGTTGCCGACCTTGAGCGGGGAGAGGAGGTTCGGGTATTCGGTCATGTCGTTGGTCACTTTCCTAGGGCGGCAGAGCCGGTGGAGGCGGCGATGGCCTCGGCCTGGATCTGGGGGAACTGGGCGGCCATTGCCTGGGATAGCGCGTTGGCGGCCGAGATAGGGCGCACCATCACGGTGAACTTGTCGATCAGCCCGTCGTCGTTGACGTGGATGAAGTCACAACCGTTGAGGCTCACGCCGTCGACGAAGGTCTCGAAGACGAGTGCGTGATCGGAGCCGTCGTTGATCTCCTGCACGTAGCGGAAGTCGGTGAACACCCGGCCGACGCCGCGGAGGATCGCGTGCACGATGGCCTTGCCTTCGTACGGCTTGAACGCAATGGGACTGCGGAAGACGATGTCGTCGGCGAGCAGGTCGCCGATGCCTTCCCAGTCGCCTGCCTCGACGGCTTCGCGGAACTCTTTCATCGGTACTCCTGGCTGGCGTTGTGGGACGGACGTGATGGGATGGTCCTATGACGCGACGTACGAGCTGGTTTCTGATTGCTGCGGGAGTCTTCAATGTGGTGATCTGGCCGCGCTTCGCGAAGGCGATTGTCGGTGATGACCGTGCCTGGTCGGGCCGCCATTGGCACAGTGATCCGACCGCATTCTTCTGGGTTCATGCCGTGCTGATCACTGTTGCTGTCCTGATCGGCCTCGGCGTGCTGGCGGTGGGTTTGCGCGCTCATTGGGCACTCCGTCCCAATTCTGATTCCAGGTAGTCGAGCATCTCGTCACACCAGTCGATACCGCCTTGCTCGGCGCGTATTCCTCCGCGCAGGACCAGGTAGGCGCCGGCGAGCTCGTCGGGCAACGCCGTGGGATCGGGGAAGTTCTTGGCCGCTTCGGCGAGGTAGTAGGCAAGCTGGGCCCGATGCTGTTCGCGCCGATGGCGTATGTCGGCGATGACTGCGTCGCGGTCGCCGAACTGCATACCGCGGATCTTGACCGCGAATTCGCTGCGCAAGGCTTCCGGCGGCGTGACCTCAACGGTCCACCGCCGAAGCTCGTCGCGGCCCTCGCCGGTGATCGCGTAGTCCCGCTTGTCCGGACGTCCGGTCTGCTCGACGAGATGGGACTCGACCAGCTTGTCGCCCTCCATACGGGCGAGCACTTTGTAGATCTGTTGATGGCTGGCTTTCCAGAAATGGCCGATTGATTTGTCGAAGCGCCGCGCGAGGTCGTAGCCCGACGCCGACCGTTCGGCGAGGGAGACGAGGATCGCGTGTTCGAGGGCCATGGAGAGACCATACTATGCAACTAGTTGCACAGCAAGGAGTTGCATGGGAATGCCCCGGAATGCCTGCCCGGCCTGCCCGTTCGGGCAGGTGCGCGCCCTTTCTTCGGGGGGTTCCGGTGACTATAGTCACAAGTACGGTTGGAGTATCCGACGAAAGAGGTGCACCGTGGGTGTTACCCGAAACGGCGGTCCGGCCAAAGCGATGGGCGCAGGTCCCGCCGGTACAACCCCGTGAAGACTGCAGTGATGGCGTCCGGCGCTGCACAGCAGCCCCATATGCATGCTCACGAACAGCCCGGTGAGATCGTCAAATTCCATGCACCCGAGGTCATGTTCGGTTTGGGTTCGCTGATGGAGGCCGGCTTCGCCGCCGTACGTCTGGGAGCCCATCGACCCTTTGTGGTGACCGACGAAGGCGTCCTGCGCGCCGGCTGGGTCACCGAAGTGCTCACGCATCTGACCGGCGCCGGCCTCAAGCCGACCGTCTGGAGCAACCTCACTCCCAATCCCAAGGACAAAGAGGTCGCCGCCGGATATGCCGCCTATCTCGACTCGGGTTGCGACGTCATCATCGGCATCGGCGGAGGCTCGGCGATGGATGCCGCCAAGGGCATCGCGATCCTGTCCAGCAACGGCGGATCGATCCTCGACTACACCGGCGTCGACCAGGTCACCAAACCGATCCCGCCGCTGCTGATGATTCCAACAACGTCGGGCACCGGCGCCGATGTCTCACAGTTCTGCATCATCACCGACACTGAGCGGTTCGTGAAGGTCACGATCATGGGCCGAGCCCTGGTGCCTGACATCTCGATCACCGATCCGCGCCTCCTCACCACGATGCCCGACGGGCTCAACGCCGCGACAGGCCTCGACGCCCTCACCCACGGCATCGAGGCTTATGTCTCGCTGGCCAACAATCCTCTTGCCGACGCGCATGCACTCAGCGCGGTCAAACTGGTCGGCCGACATTTGGCCGGCACGCTGACCGACCCTGCCGAACTTGAGGGTCGCAAGAAGATGGCGCAGGCCAGCCTCGAGGCGGGTCTTGCGTTCAGCAATGCGATCCTCGGTGCCACCCATGCCATGAGCCATCAGGTTGGTGGCCTCCTGGACGCCCCGCACGGAGTCGTCAATGGGGTTCTGCTTTCACACGTGATCCGCTTCAACGCCGCCTCTGCTCCCGAGCGGTTCCGCGATATCGCGCTCGCAGTGGGGTTGCCGGTTGCCGAAGTCCCGGCCGATGAGGTCGCCGACATGCTCGCCGACTACGTCAGATCCCTCGGCGACGAGGTGGGCGTGCCGCGCGGTCTCAAAGAGCTCGGCGTGAGTGAGTCCGACATACCAAGATTGGCTGAGTCCACCTTGCTCGACGCCTGCCTTGCCACCAATCCACGGCCGACAAATGTCCACGACATCGAGCGCCTCTTCCGCGCCGCACTCTGAGGAGGGCGATCGTGCCAACAGAACGTAGGCCCCCTGATCTGAGCAGGTAGAGGTG
>JBDSQP010000397.1:0-6173 GCA_039929755.1 Aeromicrobium sp.
TAGGAGAATCATGAGCGTGACCGAAGCGCCAGTACGCGAACGCATCCTCGATGCCGCAACCCGTCGTTACTATGCCGAAGGCATACGCGCAGTGAGCGCCGACCGACTCATCGCCGAGGCAGGCGTCTCCAAGGTCACGTTCTACCGCTACTTCCCGAGTAAGGAGGACCTCGTTGTGGCCTATCTCGAGCAGCAGTCGGCTCGAGAGAAGGAGAGTGTTGCGGCCCAACGAACCAAGCATGCGAATGAGCCCGCGGCAGTTCTGCGTTGGTATGCCGACACAGTTGGAGGACTGAGCTGCGCCCCGGGGTTCCGTGGTTGCCCGTTCATCAATGCCGCCGCCGAGCTCTCCGAAGTCGACCACCCTGGCCGAAAGGTCGTCTCCGACCACCGCGCCTGGCTGACATCGCAAGCGGCCGAACTATTGACCGAGATGGGTATCGACAATGCCGACGCCCGTGCGGATCAGTTGATGATGCTGCGGGACGGGGCAATGGTCGCGGGCTATCTGGGCGGAGATCCGTCTGCCGTCGCGGCTTCACTCAAGGCGGCTGGGCGTGCTGTGATCGGCCCGCGCTAGAGCAGGATTGCGAACTGTCGGCTCTGGGCAACCAGGTTTCCCGCCTCGTCCCAGAGTTCGCAGTCTTCTTCGTGATAGCCGTTGATGACGTGACGCGTGGTGAGCCGGGTCGCCAGCCATCCCGGGACCGGTTTGCGATGAAGGTGGACCGTGAGCTGCACGGTCATCGACTGCACCTCGCCGAGCTCCAGGACGGGCGGTGCATAGGAGTCGACGAGGATTGCGAGTGCAGTGAAGTCAATCTCGCGACCATCGGCGAGGCGTTGCCACAATTCGACGCTAGGATCGCCGTTCGGTTTACCCTCGGCCCAACCCGGGCGTGTTGCCAGCCGGTAGTCGATGCGGCCGAAAATGCCGTCCTCGGGCATGCCCTGCGTGCGTGGATCGACACACGAATCCGGTGGCGGCAACTTCGGGGGAGTGCCGAGCTCATGCGTACGACCCTCGCCGCGTGGTCCGAAGTTGGCGACCAAATGAGCGACAGTGGCTTCGTTCTGAACGAGTGTGACTTCGCCGGTCTGGACGCGACGGCCGAGCCGCAACGCCTTGGTGTGGAGCTCGCCAGGACCCGGCTCGGGTGACTTGAGATAGCTGATCGAGGCAACCATCGGGTCGTCGGCGTCGAGTTCCTCGCCGAGACCGCGAAGCATTGCCGCGAGGATGTAGCCGCCATTGGGCTTGCCAAGAGGCGTGTTCCAGCGACTGGTCAGGGTCAGGTCACGGATTCCGTCGCCACGCGGCACAGAAGCCGTGTCGATGGCGTAATAGTCGTCACTCACACCCCCATCCTGCATGGTTCCGCCGAGACCAGAAGCGGTAACCTCGACGTATGACTTCGCCGCATGCCTCCACTGCCGCGCCTTTCGGGCGCGTCCTGACCGCGATGGTGACTCCGTTCACCGTCGATGGCGCTCTGGATCTGGATGCTGCTCAAAAGGTTGCGACTCATTTGGTCGATACCGGCAACGACGGACTCGTCGTCAGTGGGACCACTGGCGAGTCGCCGACCACGACGGTTGCAGAAGATGGGCGCTTGCTGAGCGCTGTTCTCGAGGCAGTCGGTGACCGAGCCACGATCGTGGCTGGCGTCGGTACCAACGACACGCGCCACTCAATCGAGCTTGCCCAACAGGCCCGCAAGGCCGGCGCCCACGGTCTCCTGATCGTGACGCCCTACTACAGCAAGCCCCCGCAGTCGGGCATCATCAGCCACGTCAACACGGTTACGGCAGCCGGCGAAGACGTGCCCGTCATGCTCTACGACATTCCGGGCCGCACCGGCGTTCAGATAGCGGAGTCCTCATACGCCGAGCTCGTCAAGAACCCACTGGTCGTCGCCACCAAGGATGCGGTCGGAGATCTGACGCGAGGTTCCTGGCTGATGCGCGAGACCGGCATCAAGATCTATTCAGGCGACGACCCGCTCAACCTCGCATGGCTGACCCACGGCGCCAGTGGCGTTGTGAGCGTCGTCGGCCATGCCGCGGCACGCCAGTATGCCGACATGGTCGCCGCAGTCGACGCGGGTGACCTGACCAAGGCGCTCGCGATACACAACCAACTCCTTCCCGCCGTCAAGGCGATGATGACTTTCACGCAGGGAGCAATCACGGCCAAGGTCGCGTTGCAACTGCTCGGCGTGCTTGAGCACCGCACCATGCGTGCGCCACTCCCCGAAGCGACCGAGGAAGAAGTTGCGATTGTCCGCGACGGACTCATCGCTTCGGGCCTACTCGAAAGCTGAACCCCTTGAGCGAGCGCCAGCGAGCGAATCTTTTTGCGACATCGATGCCGGTATTTCCGTACTGTGCTTTTCTAACGGAGGTTCCGGCATGAGTCATATGCATCTCGAGCTCGATCCGCCCCCTGTTTTGCCCGAAGGTGCGTTGAGAGTCATACCGCTGGGCGGACTCGGCGAAATCGGTCGCAATATGACCGTCTTCGAATTCGACGGCAAACTCCTCATCGTCGACTGCGGTGTCCTCTTCCCTGAAGAGCACCACCCCGGTGTCGACCTGATCCTCCCCGACTTCGCGCCGATTCGTCAGCGGCTTGACGACATCGTGGGCATCGTCCTGACTCACGGCCACGAAGACCACATCGGGGGAGTCCCCTATCTTTTGCGCGAACGCGGCAACATCCCGGTCATCGGCTCCAAGCTGACCCTGGCGTTCCTCGATTCCAAGCTCCGCGAGCACAAACTCAAGGACGTACCCAAATACATCGTCGCCGAAGATGACATCGAGACCTTCGGCCCCTTCGAATGCGAATTCGTCGCCGTCAACCACTCGATCCCGGACGCCCTGGCCGTCGCGATCAGGACCCCGGCCGGCGTTGTCCTGCATACCGGCGACTTCAAGATGGATCAGCTTCCGCTCGACGGCCGCATCACGGACCTGAGGGCATTCGCACGTCTCGGAGAGGCCGGCGTCGACCTGTTTCTCACCGACTCGACCAACGCCGACGTGCCGGGTTTCACCACTTCCGAGCGCAACATCACGCCTGCGATCGACGCCGTGTTTGCCAACAGCGGCAAGCGGATCATTGTGGCGTCGTTCGCTTCCCACGTCCACCGTGTACAGCAGGTGCTCGATGCTGCTGCCAAGCACGGTCGCAAGGTGGCGTATGTCGGACGCTCGATGGTGCGCAATATGCAGATCGCCCGAGAGTTGGGCTACCTCCATGTGCCGGACGGAGTCGTCGTCGACAAGATCGACGCTGCGCCCCCGAACAAGATGGTCCTGATGTCGACCGGCTCGCAGGGCGAGCCCATGGCAGCTCTTTCTCGCATGGCCAACGGGAGTCACCAGCAGGTCACGCTCGAGCCGGGCGACACCGTCCTACTCGCGTCGTCACTCATTCCGGGCAACGAGAATGCGATCTATCGCGTGATCGACGGGCTCACCAAGCTCGGCGCCAACGTGGTCCACAAGGGCAATGCCCTCGTCCACGTGTCTGGCCACGCTTCGGCCGGTGAGTTGCTCTATTGCTACAACATCGTCAAGCCCACCAACGTCATGCCCGTTCACGGCGAGATCAGGCATCTCCACGCGAACGGCAAGCTCGCGACGGCGACCGGCGTTCCCAACGTCGTCCTCTGCGAAGACGGATTCGTGGTTGACCTGATCGATGGTCATGCCAAGATCACCGGCGCTGTTGACTGTGGCTACGTCTATGTCGATGGGTCTTCGGTCGGCGACCTGACGGAGTCCGAGCTCAAGGACCGCATGATCCTCGGGGACGAGGGGTTCATCTCGATCGTCGTGGTCGTCGACTCCACCAATGGCAAGATCGCCAGCGGTCCGGAGATCCATGCGCGCGGTATGGCCGAGGACGACAGCGTCTTCGACGAGATCGTGCCCAAACTCGTTACAGCCATTGAGGATGCGCTCGCCGCCGGTGCATACGACATACGCCAGGTCCAGCAGGTCATGCGTCGTACGGTCGGCACCTTCGTCGGTCGCAAACTTCGCCGGCGCCCGATGATCATCCCCATCGTCCTTGAGGCGTAGGGTCCCGAACGCCGAAAGAGGCCATGATGTCCAAGACCGTTGTCATCCGCTATGAGACCAAACCCGAAGCCGCCGATGAGAATCAGAGGCTGGTCGAGCAAGTGTTCGCCGAGCTGAAGACGACGAGTCCTGATGGGCTGCGCTATGCGACATTTCGCCTCGAAGACGGGGTGAGTTTTGTCCATGTGGCCACGATCGACGGCCCGGACAATCCATTGGCGAATGTCGCTGCTTTTGCCGAATTCCAGCGCGAGATCGGCGACCGCCTGATTGGGCCGCCGACCGCCATGGACGCGAAAATGATAGGCAATTACGGCTTCTCAGGCTGAATGAGACAGTTCTCACGCCCTGTTTGTTAACGGGGTGCAACACGTTTTACCTCCGCGAAATCTTTTGAGTCGCCGTTCGGAAACCCCGCGTACCTAACGTTCCAGCTACAGAACCTGGCAATCGGCCGGTTCATGGATCTGGGAGCGCCTCATGGCTGTAACCACCACCGAGCGTGAATTTATGCCCGGGCCGCAGGACATCAAGGCCCGCCCGGGCGGTTGGATCGACCACTGGGAACCCGAGGACCCCGAGTTCTGGGAAACCACAGGCAAGTCCATCGCGCGACGAAATCTCATCTGGTCGATCTTCAGTGAACATCTCGGATTCTCCGTATGGCTGTTGTGGAGCGTCAGCGCCGTCATGCTGGTCAAAGTCGGCTTCAACTTCACGCCGCAACAATTGTTCTTCCTGGTCGCTGTCCCTAACCTGGTCGGCGCGCTCATCCGCCTGCCCTACACGTTCGCCGTGCCGAAGTTCGGTGGCCGCAACTGGACCATTTTCAGCGCGCTTGCACTTCTAGTCCCGACGCTGCTTTTCGCGTACTTCGTGCAGCGTCCGGAGACTCCCTACGGTGTCTTCGTGCTGATCGCCGCGACTGCCGGCCTTGGCGGCGGCAACTTTGCCTCATCGATGGCCAACATCAACTTCTTCTACCCCGCGAAGAAAAAGGGTGCCGCACTCGGCCTCAACGCCGCCGGTGGCAACCTCGGTGTGGCGATCATCCAGTTCTTCCTGCCTGCCGTCGTCGGCGGTGCCGCCATCTTCGGTCTGGTCAAGCCCGACGTCGGCGGTCTCAGCCTTCAGCGTGCCGGCTATCTTTACGCGGGCCTCGCGGTCATCGCGGCGTTCTGCGCCTTCAAGTTCATGAACAATCTGACCTCGGCATACTCCAAGCCGCGCGAACAACTTGCGGTCGTGAAGTACAAGCACACCTGGGTCATGTCGTTCCTCTACATCGGTACGTTCGGTTCGTTCATCGGCTACTCGGCCGCGATGCCCCTGCTGATCAAGATCAACTTCTTCCGCTCCCCGATCCCGACTGCATCCATTGGCATCAACTTCGCTTACTACGCGTTCCTCGGTGCACTCGTCGGCTCAATCGCCCGCCCGTTCGGCGGCTGGCTGGCCGATAAGTACGGAGGCGCGAAGGTCACGTTCTTGACGTTTGTGGCGATGATTCTCGGCACCCTGACCGTGTTCTACACGCTCACGCTGCTCAAGCCGGTCCCGGTTGCGCCCCCGGAGAAGCTGGCGGCCTGGGCCAAGGACCCGTCGACTTTCCCGGGCTTCCCGCCGGCCGTCGTCGACGCGGTCAACTACAACTCCGGCATCTTCCCGTTCTTCCTGATCGCCTTCCTGTTCGTCTTCGCGGCGACCGGCATCGGCAACGGGTCGACGTACCGGATGATTCCGCATATCTGGAAGACCTACGCCGCTGAAGGCAGTGCAGCCGGCACCCCGGCGCGAGCCGACGCGGAGAAGAAGGGCACCAAGGAAGCCTCGGCAGTGATCGGCATCGCCGGTGCGGTCGGCGCCCTGGGCGGATTCCTGATCCCGATCACCTTCGGATCCCCGTGGGTGACCGACCCGGTCGCCGCCTGCAAGAGCGCGTTCATAGTGTTCACGGCGTTCTATGTGATCTGTCTGGCCGTCACCTGGGTCTTCTACTTGCGGCCCAAGTCGCAAATGGCAAAGGCTGGCGTGTGACCGACACCCACTGTCCGTATTGCGCCTTGCAATTCGCCATGTCG